>JAQFVO010001280.1 GCA_027942505.1 Endozoicomonas sp.
GATGTTGACGTTATCTGACTGATTAGCATAACGAAAAAATAATTCAGACGATTGATGGATCAGGAGAATCCGGTGGAAGCACTTACCATACCACGCTCTTCTATCGATGATTTGCTGCACGTTCAGGCCGCAGCCTTGCAACAGTGGTTCGCCCGGGGTGGGCAGAAGATAGAAGACCTCATTATTCGTAAATTTCCAGCCTGGCTTGAGCCTGACCGGTTTCTCAGTGTCAGCGCCGGTGAGTCTTTCGATACGGCGAGATTTCACCTGATGATGTGTAACAAAGAGAGTTTGTGGCGTGTCACGGTGGATATGGTCTTTCGCCATGAGCCTTGGCTGCAAGAGGACGGTTCTATTGTTGAACAGAGCGTACAGTTTTTCGTCTTGAGCAAGGATGAGCAACGAATTGCAGTGGATTGTTTTGCCGCCAGCCTCTTCCCCACCAACATACCGCTAACCCCCGAACAAACCTGCCTCTACTGGTTCAGAAAACTGGCCAAAAGCCATCACATCAACCGGATTTTTGCCCACAAAGTGTTTGAAGCTGAACTGGATTGACCATTTTCTGCCCGCAGCTTATTGTCTGCGGTTTTTATTCAGCCATGCCTGCGAAAAGGATTGCAGCATCGGAATGGTGATGGCCCAGATAGCGCCCAGCAACAGCAATGTCTGCCACAACGGCTCAGCCAGCGTGACATTACTCAGCTGGGCACCGGCATAGTAACTGAGCGGCCCGCCAATAATCCCCAGGGCTGCGCCATAGAGTCTGTGAGTTCTGGTCCAGTCAAGACTGTGGCGGAGCGTGGTGGCAAAAATCAGCCAGAGGCAGGCCAGCCACAGCGGCAAAATCCGTCCGTCGTTGCCTTGATGGAATTGCAAAATGTCCATATTGCCCAGGAAACTGTCGATGGCACAGCCCAGGAAAAAGGTGACCGCCAACAGCTGTTTCTCCCTGGCCCAGCTGCCGACCCAGAGCAGGTGCACCGCCAGTATCACCACGGTTGTTGCCAGAGCGATCCTGTTGCCGCCCAGTACGCAGGCAAACCAACCGAGTTGGAACAGCAGATAATTAACGATCAGCTTCACGGTGTTCACAGTCATTATCTGCTCCGGGCGGGCGAGAAACTGTTCTTTTTATGCTTGACTACTGTGTCGATGGTTTTCGTTTGTCAACGGGTTTGTCGGCCGGGATTACCCCTGACCTGTGGTAATGCCCCCGTGCAACGATAAGATATATAACCTAAGTCGCAATAATAAGCACATTGTTTAGCATCATCTTATGACCCCACAAGCGAGTTATCAAAGAGACATCAGGCAGAAAGGTTTCAGTCCGGACCCGGCCCAGGCCGAGGCAGTCGGGCACTTGCAGCGCCTGTTTGAGGAACTGTGCCAGCCACCATCGCTGTTTCAGGGTATCCGCAGTGCCTTTGGCCGCCGGCCAAAACCGGTGCGTGGCCTGTACTTCTGGGGTGGGGTGGGGCGGGGCAAAACCTGGCTGATGGATACCTTCTACCACTGTCTGCCCTTTGCTGAAAAAAGACGCCTGCACTTTCATCACTTTATGCGTCGGGTACACGGCGAGCTGACCACTCTGGAAGGGCAGAAAAACCCACTGACGACGGTGGCAGAGCGTTTGGCGAAAGAGGCAAGGGTGATCTGTTTTGATGAGTTTTTTGTCGCCGATATCACCGACGCCATGATTCTTGCCGGCCTTATGGAGCAGCTCTTTCGTTGCGGTGTGACGCTGGTGGCCACATCCAATGTGCCACCGCAGCAGCTATACCGCGACGGATTGCAAAGGGCTCGCTTTCTGCCGGCGATCGATCTGATTGAGCAGTATACGCAGGTAATCAATGTGGATGGTGGCACCGACTATCGCCTGCGCCTGCTGGAAAAGGCAGCCACCTACCACTGGCCGCTCAATGATGAAAACCAGGTCAGGCTTGAGCAGATTTTTACTGACCTTGCTGATCCGGTATCGGTGGTGACTGGCCAGCCTATTGAGATTGCCGGTCGATCAGTCAACAGCGTCAAGCAGTGTGATGGCGTCGCCTGGTTTACCTTTGTTGAGCTGTGCGATGGACCGCGCAGTCAGAACGACTATATAGAGCTGGCACAGATTTACCACTCGATCATTGTGCAGGGATTGGTGCAGTTTGATGCCAGTCGCAATGACCAGGCCCGGCGATTTATTGCGCTGGTGGATGAGTTTTACGATCGTGGCGTCAAACTGATTATCTCCAGTGAGGTGGCGCCAGAGGCGCTCTATCCATCAGGTACCTTAAGCTTTGAGTTTCAAAGAACCCTCAGTCGCTTGCAGGAGATGCAATCCACGGAGTACCTGGCCCGGCCCCATAACAGTTAGTCAAAAAGCATGGTGAAAAATTGTTGGCGTACTTTCGGTGAGGCGTCCCGGACCATCTGATAGTCAACATGGGCCGTCGGATCGGCATCTGGTGATAACTGAATGCCCCACAAAGGCTTGGTACTATTGGGCAGTGTCGAATAGCGAAGATCGATGATGCGATCTTTCTGGTTCGGGTCCGGGGCCACATAACCATTGGCAAACCAGGTGAAGCGCTGGATGTCTTTTGCCTGCTGTGAGTCCGGGTCAAGCCAGGGCATATCCCGGATTGTATTGAGTTTTGGTACCGAAGAACCCAAAAAGTGTTTGTTGTTCACTCCAACCCGGACCCCGTCAACGTAATAGCTGTCCTCAGCTTCATAGATCACCCGCCAAAGTACCAGGTTGCCATAAGACGCTCTGGCCATAAGGCGGCTCGGTGCATGCCCCCGTTGCTCAGCGATGAGATAACCCTGCTCAATGGCTCGATCACGCTGATACAGGCCAAATAGCGGGTACAATACCACCCAGGCGAGGGCAAACCGGGCAAAAAGCTGGCGTTGGGTTTTCACCGAAAGCAGTACCAGCGTCAGAATAATCAGGGTATAGGCCGGATCAATAATAGAGATGACATTCCACGCCACCCGCATATCGCTGAAAGGCCAGAGGAGCAGGGTGCCATACGTTGTGCAACTGTCCAGCAAGGCGTGTGTCGCATACCCGAGGGTGCAGTAGAGGTAGGTGGCGCCAAAGCTCAGTGAGCGACGCCGGGCAAAAAGCAGATATAGTACCAGTGCACAAATCAGGCCACCGATCGGGATGAAAATCAGTGAGTGGGTAAACTGACGGTGATACTCAAGGGATAACAGGGGATCAGTGCTGGATGAGATCAACACATCAAGATCGGGTGCCATACCAGATAGCAGACCAAGCAGGCCTGCCGTGCGCAGATGCGACTTTCGTGCCACGCTGAGTGGCAGGCTGGCACCAAGTACTCCCTGAGTTAAAGGATCCATATAGAAACAACCAGAATTATTTTATTAGAGTCAATGGTTATGTGCCTGCGCGGTGGAAAAACTACGTTTCCCGGCTGGCGTCGGTGCTTTCAAAAATCTTGTCTGCCGAGGCTGCAACAAAGCCCTGGTAGAGTTGGCCATCGGCCATTGGGTAGCGCCGGGCAAACTCATAGTAACAGCCGGGAATTGCTAACACCCCGTCGTCAAAATTTACCTCGATCTCTTTGGCCAGAGTGGAGGATTGCTCCAGCAAGACCTCCGGTGAGCCTTTTACCAGACCACCGCTGCTGTTGAGTGCATAGCTGTTATCCAGTAGCAGCTGGTTCAGGCTGTGGATATCGTTGTGGGAGTGTAAATGGTTGATGGAGACAGTAAAGTGGTTGGGGCGAAAGCCGTGGGCAGCTACCCAGGAAGCGTATTCGCTTTCAGCGGCCAGAGCCTGGTAATCATCGGTATTGAGCTGCCAAGGGCGACCGGAGCAGCAGAAAGTTTGCTGGTCGACCAGGTTCTCCGACACTTGCGCCACAAGGCTGTGGATAATTTTCTGGCAGTTGTCGGGTAACTCAGCCACCTTCAGCTCGCTGATAAACACTTTTGGCAGTGTATAGTCCGGGTGCTGGAAGTAGCGGGCATAGAGCTTTTTGGCCGGAAACTGATAGTCATCCTTCTCCTGGTAGCCTGCCTCAACAAACGGCCTGGCTATTTTATCCAGTGAGACTTTATCCAGGTTAAATGTGCGCAGGGCAATATGGTCATTGACCACTGTCCCCTCGTTCAGATTGGCAAACAGCTGGTGGATGGGTTTGGCATCCGGAGTCAGTGCCAGGTAATCCTGCCACATGGTCTCCAGCAGTTGTTGAATAGTCAGTTTCATACCAGGGCTCCATTGTCGGTGCTATTGCTGCTGTTTCAACCAGTCAAAGCTCTCTCCCAGGGCGCTGGCACGGGCAAAGCTCAGCAGTATAGCCGCACTCAGCCTGGCCCGTGGTACCAGACTTTTGACCTTTAAATACTCCTGATCGCTGTGGATAGCCCCGCCTTGCACGCCCAATGTATCGATGTTGGGAATGCCGGCTGATGCCAGGTTATTGCCATCACAACAGCCGCCGGTGGGTTTTATGTCCAGAGTAATGCCCAACTCGTGCCCGATGCTTTTAGCCATGGACAACAGTTGTTGGTTGGCCGGACTAAGCACTTTGGGCTGGCGGGTGAAGCCGCCGTGCAGCTCCAACCGGATACCGTCGCGCTGGTTAATGGTGTCAATAATGCTATTCAGCTGGGTCAGGCACCACTGCTGATCATCCGGATGCTCAAGACGGATATTGAACCGGTGCACACAGCACTCGGGCACAATATTGGTGGGGCCGCCGCCGTGGATATAGCCCGGATTAAAGGTGATCCCGGGGCGCTGGCCGTTAAGGTCGTCCATGGCCGAGACAAAATCGCACAAAGCTCGAATGGCGTTGCGGCCAAGATGGTGCTCGCGCCCGGCGTGGGCGGCTTTGCCGTGGCTGACTACGGTAAAGTTGCCGCTGCCCTTGCGCTGACCGGCCAGGTTGCCATCGGGAAAACAGGGTTCAAAAATCATCCCGAAATCTACCCGCTGGGCAGCGTCAGCAATCAGTGGTGCCGAACCCGGGGAGCCAACTTCTTCATCAGGGTTGAACAGGATTTCCCAGCCAATCTGTTCAGACCACGGACTTTGCTCAAGCACCTCCAGCGCCTTGAGCATCACCATAATCCCTCCTTTCAGGTCGGTAACGCCGGGGCCGTTGATGGTGTCGTCATCCAGCCAGCGTACCTCCTGGAATGGACTGTCTTTGGGAAACACGGTATCCATATGGGCGCAGAGAAACACCTGCAGCGGTGCCTGTGGACGTTTGCGCAGGCGCAGAGCATCCCCAGCTGGTGCTGGATAATATCACCGTTGTCGTTTACTTCTGCCATGGGCGCTACAGCTATGCGTTCCTGCTCGGCTGACAGATGGGCTGTTAGCTTCTGCAACTGCTCCAGTACCAGGTTAACGCCCTGATAATTAAGGCTGCCAGAGTTGATTCTGGCCAGCTCAATAGTGCTGGCCAGCATATCGTCGTGTTGGCCGTTGAGCCTGTCCAGCCAAGGCAGAATGTCAGGTACAAGGTAGCTTTCAGGTTTGGCCATACGACAAATCTCTTGTTATTTGTACAGGTGATCAGTGGCCGCTCACGACCTTGGCCACCGCTTTTTCCAACCTGGCCATCCCTTCGTCAATGTCCTTGTCGGGAATGATCAGTGAAGGGGCAAAGCGCAACACATTGGGGCCGGCGACCAGCATCATCAGCCCCTCGTCAGCGGCCGCGGCCAGGAATGCTTTGCCCTGACCCTGGTACTCGTCGGTCAACTCAGCGCCTATCAACAGGCCCTTGCCCCGTATCTCCTTGAACACACCATGGCGCTGGTTAATGGCTTCCAGGTGGTGGCGAAAGCGATCGTGTTTGGTGCTGACGTTGGCCAGCAGCTGCGGATCGTTAATGATTTTCAGTACTTCCAGGGCCACGGAGCAGGCCAGAGGATTACCGCCGTAGGTGGTGCCGTGGGTACCAAAACCAAAACTCTGCGCCACGTTGCTGGTGGTGAGCATAGCACCGATCGGGAAGCCGCCACCGAGGGATTTGGCACTGGCAACGATGTCTGGTGTAACGCCGAGGCCCATGTAGGCAAACAGCTGGCCTGTCCTGCCCATGCCGGACTGCACTTCATCGCACACCAGCAGGGCGTTGTGCTGGTCACATAACTGGCGCACGCCCTGCATAAACTCTTTGGTGGCAGGGATTACGCCACCTTCACCCTGAATCGGTTCAATGACCACGGCACAGGTGCGATCAGAGATCACTTCCTCCAGTGCCGTCAGATCGTTGTAGGTTGTGTGGGTGATACCGGCCGGAACCGGCTCAAATCCTTCACGATATTTCTTCTGGCCACCAACGCTTACGGTAAACAGCGTGCGGCCGTGGAACGCTTGATGGAAGGCGATGATCTCGTGTTTCTCCGGTCCAAAGTTATCGTAGGCATATTTTCTGGCCAGCTTGAACGCGGCTTCATTGGCTTCGGCACCGGAGTTGCAGAAAAATATTTTCTCGGCAAAGGTGTGTTTGATCAGCTCCCCGGCTAGCTCCAGGGCTGGCTCGTTGGTGTAGACATTGCTCAGGTGCCAGAGTTGTTCACTCTGCTTTTTCAGTGCTTTGACCAGTGCCGGGTGGCAGTGCCCGAGAGCGTTGACGGCAATGCCGCCGGCAAAATCCAGGTACTCTTTGCCCTCTTGATCCCACACTCGTGACCCTTTTCCGCGCACGGGAACCATGACTTGAGGTGCGTAGTTGGGAACCATGACCTGGTCAAAGGTTGAGCGGCTGATGGTGGACGCTGACATGGTGTTACCTCATCGTTGACGCATCGACATGGCCGATGCCTGTTTTTTCTACCATATACGAGTATTTTTGCCGGGGCGTCAAGGATTATGAATATAGCCCTGGTTGCCGGGTGTTGCAGCGTACTGATGCTGAAGGTTTTCCGGGCACCCAGAGTTGGTTACTATTTCTGTCCCTTGTTCTGCTGCCAGTGCTGAGGTGCGAATGACTCCCGAAGCTGTTGATTGTCACTTTATGGCCAGAGCCATTGAGCTGGCTCGTTGGGGGTGGTTCACCACCATGCCCAACCCCAGGGTAGGGTGCGTTATTGTCAATGACGGTGCCATCGTTGGTGAAGGCTGGCACGAACGGGCCGGCGAACCCCACGCAGAGGTGCACGCCTTGCGTATGGCCGGCAGTCGGGCCAAAGGAGGGACCGCTTATGTCACTTTGGAGCCGTGCAGTCACTTTGGTCGGACGCCGCCGTGCGCCGAGGCGCTAAAAGTGGCCGGGATCACTCGTGTTGTGGTGGCCATGCAGGATAACAACCCGACAGTAGCGGGTAACGGTATAGCAATTTTGCGTACCGCAGGCATTACTACTTCCTGTGGCGTTTTGCAGGCAGAGGCCCATGCTCTCAATGAAGGTTTCTTTAAACGCATGGCCACCGGTATCCCCCTGGTGCGGGCCAAGCTGGCCATGAGTCTTGATGGTCGCACTGCCATGGCCAGTGGTGAGTCTCAGTGGATTACCGGGGCACCGGCACGCTCGCAAGTGCAGCGGCTGAGGGCGCAGAGCTGTGCTGTTGTCACTGGTGTAGGCTCGATTCTCAGGGATAACTCGTCGCTCACCGTACGCGAGCCGGGGCTGATTCATGGTCGCCAGCCGTTGCGTGTGGTGCTTGATTCACAGCTGCAAACGCCCGTTGATGCCAATGTCGTGTCTGGTCCCGGACAGTGCCTGATTGTTACCACGGCCCGGGGGGATGCACACAAGAAGGCAGAGCTTGAACAAGCGGGTGCAGAAGTATTGGTGGTCGAACAGACGCCTGAGTATCAGGTTAATTTGAAGGCCGTGCTGGCGGAGCTTGGCCGCAGGCAGTGCAACGAGGTGCTGTTGGAAGCAGGGGCCCGTCTGGCAGGCGCCATGCTGGCGGAAAACCTGGTGGATGAACTGATCGTCTTTATGGCACCAGTGCTGATGGGATCAGCGGCAAGGCCGCTGTTCGACCTGCCGCTGCAGAGAATGGCAGAAAAGTACCGGTTGGCGATCAGCGATATCCGTGCTGTGGGCGACGACTGGCAACTTACCGCACGACCGCTATTTTGAATCCGGGTCC
>JAQFVO010001282.1 GCA_027942505.1 Endozoicomonas sp.
TACTTCACCGAGCAGCTGCACCTTCTGGCTGTTGAACTCCTGGACCCGGACGCTGACTTGCGGGTCTTTAACAAACTTGGCCAGCTTGGTGGCCAGCTCCCAGCGAATGGCGGACACATCGCGACCTTCGGCTTGTACCTGACCGGCAAACGGATAGAAAAAAGTGCCGTTGGCCTGTACTTCGACCCCTTCAGAGGTCACCTGACCGCGTTCGATGCCACCAGTGCTGCTGGCCGCTGGTGCACCAGTCATAGTCATGGTGGTGGACAGCTCCGGGTGATTCCATACCCGAATATTGAGCACATCGTGCGGACCAACCTTGTACTGGTACAGCTCATCGCTCTCCCCGCCCAGCGTGGCGGCCAGGTTCTCTCGACTTACCGGTTCAGAAAGCACCGTGCCCTCATTGATATCCACCAGGTTATAAAATGGATTGTCATCATCAGCAGCCATGTGGGCGCCAGGGGAAAGAGCACAACCATGAATGGCCATAGTGCAGAGTATGGTGATCAGACTGCGCGCAGAACGTGCACGAACAGAAGTGGCAGGTGTGTCAACAGCGGGCATTATTTTGCTCATAACGGCTTGTTCTTGTAATCAGCAGTTTATTTGCCAGAAATTGGTCTCTGGCGCTTCTTCCCCCACGCTACCGCCCATCAGATTAAGTGATTACTGCAACACTTGTTTTTTTCTGAATTAATTGCGGTTTTTGCGCGGACCAAAACTATGCCAGCGCAATATACACGTCAATTGACGCAGGATCCTACGCAAAAATACTTACACATTGACGTATATTAATATGATAACGATTACAGATTGACGGGTTTCAGCTTAAGATGATATACGACAAGATTTGTTGATTTTTAAGGGGACAGGTATTAACGGAGAGAAGAGACAATTTGACCGGCAACCGGATCAGCATCAACAGTTGCCGGTTAAAACTAAAACGAATAGCTGGCCACCAGTGCCATCTGGTCTTTTCCGGCAGTAATCGCATAGTGTGAGCCTGCTGGTCCCTGGATAAGGTCTGACAATAATGCTCCAGTAAAACTGCCGAGTGTATTAGCCAGCATATCATTTGAATCGAAACTGTCGTCTGTTACCTCCTTGACCAGACCCG
>JAQFVO010001285.1 GCA_027942505.1 Endozoicomonas sp.
CCCTGGACATCTTGTTGTATCAACGCTGAAATGCACAACATGCAGGGCGTTATGCCTTTTTGTCCACCCCGATAAATAAATGAGGGTTGTCACCAATCTCATCGGCCAGTTTGTTAACGGCGTCAGCGTCGGTCAGACCCATTTTATGACGAATGTAAAGCAGGTTAGAAAAATGGTGCCAGCTTCTGATACCACCGCCATCCTTGACCAGGTAGCCTAATACCGACGTCTGCCTGGCGTAGTCCTCAAATCTCAAGCCGCTATTTTTCATGGCGTTGACAATGTGGACAAGCGCTCCCTCAAAGCACAGCCTGTCCTTGATACTGCAGCGCCCGAGCAGGTCAACGGACAGCCGGTAAGCACTGATCAAATGATCGGTATTGTTCTCTGCTTCAAACCACAGAAACTGAGTCATGGCAAGCCGGCCATCGATTTGATCCCGTTTACCCCAATCAGCCCGATCCTCTGTCAGTCTCCTGACATGGTGAAACTCGTCTACGGCTGCCTGGTAGAAACCATGAGTGGCAAGCAGTTCGGCCTTCTTCCAGCTCAGATTGACAAGACTGAATTGGACCCCCATCAGACTGCGGGCGGCAGCGGCGCCCTCCTCGGCCAGAAAATACCACTTGGCCAGCTCAATGGTACCCATTTCAAGATGGTAAAAACTCAAGGCCCACCCATCGTCGTGGGCTGTGGCGTACGCCTGCATTTTTTCCCGAATCTGCTGCCGGGGCGTTCTATGGATTTCACAGCTCAGACGATGGAATGCTGACTCCTTGAGCAACAGGTTCAACCGTGCTTCTTTCTCGTGCCGGGCAGAAACCGACTGGCTGTCAACGGTGAACGCAGGCCGGTAGTGGTCCATAAACTGACTACACTTGGCCAGAAGCGATTCCAGCATGGCCTCATGTTGACACCAGGCATGGGAAAACAAGGCGCTGTCACGCTTGAGCAACAGTTCTTCACACTTTGCCAGCACCTTTCCCAGCAGGAGGAGGCGTAGCTCAAAGGCCAGATTTTCCAGCTCATACCTGGGATGAATATGGCGCAAAACCCCATTGAGCAGGGCAATGGTTCGATCAAACTCCAGGTGGTTACTCAGGAGCTTGCGAAAGCGGACCGACCACTGGGCGACAGCAAGCCAGACGGCGAGCCACAAGCTATTCGGTTGCTGATCCCGACGGCCCATGACCTCAATAACACTCTGGACAATGTCGGCGAAACAGACCGCCAGCTGTTTATCCTCGCGGCCCCCCGGGAGAACAAAAAACCGCCCATCCAGCCAGAGCAAAACAGCACGAACACTTGCCCTCAGGTCACGCAACAGGCCATCATAATCCCCTTGCACATCGTCACAAGACAACCTTCGCACCGTGGCATAGTGATACTTTTCCAACCACGGGCCGCTGACTTGCCGATGCAGACTGCGGATCAGGTCAAGCTTTTTGCCGTGTTTGAATAAGAAGGCTATGGACGAAAACAGGTTGCACCTGGTCCGTAAGTTCAGCTCTTGCCAGCCCAGCCTGTTCAGCCAGCACTCACCCCTTTGGCCAATCCGGGCAAGCAGTTCTATTATTGCAGTTGACAACTCGTCATCTTTACCGCCCACCCTAGACAGAGCAGTGATGAAGCGTTCACCAAGCATTTTCACAAATCCGGGCGTTATGTCCTCAAATATCAGTGACAAGAAGGCGGCATCCGACGCAAAATGATACTTAGACAGCATCACTTTGAGAGGACCAACCAAAAAAAACAGATCATCCGCTCTCCTGATCGCTTGCGGTCCCTCGGTCATCATGCGATGAAAGCGGAGAAATTCAGCCTTCGTGATGCTTGTACGCAGGCACTGATGAAATTTCACCTGGCAATCTTGAAAGGACACCCAATCCACGTTACCGAAGCGTGCAAAAATCCTGACGCACAATGGCCAGTAGGAGTGACTGGACAACAGTGAG
>JAQFVO010001288.1 GCA_027942505.1 Endozoicomonas sp.
CTTTCGAAGCAGCGGTACACTCCTTTCAGGTGCCAGATTGTGACGCTTCGTGTTAAGTACCGGGTTGCAACCATTGGGCAGACCCTTACCGCCGTAGACGCTGGCCAGTCGCTTCAGGTGGGGACTGGCGGAAATACTTCGAATATCGTCATCAGACATCGTGGTAAATGCCCGCATATGAGTTTTATATTGCATCATGTTGGTCAGACATCCAGTGTCTTTGATAATCCGTGTGTCCACGACAGAAAAAAACACCGCGGTTTTGCGAAAAAAGTTGGTAATCAGCTGGAGATCTGTGGACAGGTTGCATTTATTGAGCAGGATAAAAAGGGTTGGGGCGTGGGGCTTTTTGCGTCGCCGGGACAAATTGATTCCGCGCACACTGAGCATTTCAAGCAGTACAGAAAGACTGGCCAGGACGCCCCTGATCTTCTGGTCGCCACGAAAGGTTTGCAGCCGCCGGTGCATAACCCGGGGGAAGTAGCCAATGACTGTCACCAGCCGGGCGTCGGAAGTGGCTTCCTGTTGCTGTTCCGGCGAGAGAATACAAGGCTGGTTCGGACAGTCTGCGACTGACTCAGCTGCGCGACTGGCAGCAGGCTGGATGCTAATGAATCGCTGTTTAATGGCTGGGGTGTCTGGCCGTTCTTCTGACCGGCCGGGATTTGTAAGGTAAGTGTCGTATTGTATGGCTCGGACGACGCTGCTGCTAGTGGTTGTTGACCCATGGGACCGTTTTCTCGTATTTACAGCCAGGGTAGTGTCGGACATACCGCCACGCCCCTGCAAGCTGAATTCGGGAGGTGTAAGTAGCTGGGAAGAGTTCATACCGCTCTTGGTTGTTATCTTATGAGAAACCCACCGGCTGCGGTCCGCGAGGCCGTCCGAGAATAGACTGCCCTATTGCAGTTGCGATAAGTTGGTCTAAAAATTCGTACTTCTTCGTCAAATAGACCCGCTATTCTCCTCGGAAGCAGAAATTTTTATCCTCAACTTCTCACACTCCTCGCTACGGGCGCTATTCCTGAACAGCCATACTGGATGGCGGCCTGACTGAGCTGTTGGATCGGTTCGACCGGCAAAGTCTGGCAAAGTTCACTCTGAAAACACACTGAGGAGTCATTTCTGGATAACTTCGATGTTATCCAGCAAATAGTGGTTTGAGACACAGAGCAAAGAAAAATAGTTTCCTCTGTGTCTGCCTGGCAAAAAGAGGTAGTTGTTCAGGGGCAATTCATAGCACTGCCCACTACCGGAAAAAGCTGAACTGCTTGTGCTTTTTCAGACAGCGGTATGAGCTTATTCATCAACGAGGTGGGTAAATGCCGCCAGGGCCTCGGAATCCCCATGCTTGATCTTATTGGCAATCAGGTAGTGAAAGAAGTAATGAAAATCACTGTGTTCCTGCGCTGGCAGCAGGCACGGATCACCAGGTAATACCGGTGTGTTTTCAACTTTCTTGTCGTCGGCAATCATGCCCAGGATTCGGCCGTCACCGAAAAGGCGCCAACTGGTGACTGGAATCAGGACGATGTTTTTGAACTTGTCTTTGGTGAGAATGGCGTGAGTGCCAATGGTGTCGGGCAGTTCCTGGATAATCTGCTCACCGTCTACGCCCTCTGTCTGGTAGTAACTGGCGGCGTTTTCCAGTTCCACCGCTTTGTGTGGCGGGATCTCAAAAAAAGCGTGGTTGTGCGTCTGGTCAAAATAGCCTTCCCAGCGGCCGTTAAGAGGGTCTTGCAGCTCCCGGGCCGGGACCACCTCGTTCAGCCAGGGAACCAGTGCATCGATGGTGCCATCTTTCATCAGGGCCCAGCAGAGGATTTTCATGCTGAACAGTTTGCCCGGGTTAGCGTCGTTGCTGTAGAGGATCTCCATGCCATCAAGCTCCGGGGCCAGACGGATGACTTGATGCAGATTGGCTTCATCCAGCGGTTTACGAGTGAACATATCAATGACTTTGCCATCCTGGCTGGCGTGGTCAGCAAATGCGTTGTGGTTTTCTGGTTTTTTGGCCATGAACAATCCCGGCTGAAAATAGTCGACGGAGGTTAAAGCCGGTATCGGCATAGGGGAGTCTGGCTGTAACATGGTTTGTTGGTGTGGCGTCGGGAGTGGGCAATCACCCGCCCGCAGCGGCACGATTTTTTTGGTATCTGCCACCGTTCGGTTCATGATATTAGCCGTAGAACATGTATTTTCATGATGGGAGTGCCCATGACTGAGCTGAAACTGCCTTCTTTGGGCGACAATCTGACTGTTGCCGTGATCGGTGCCTCCGGTGCCATCGGTACCGCCATGGTGGAGCTACTCGCTTCGTCGCCCCAGGTTGCCCGCATTTTTGCCTGTTCGCGCAGCAATTCTGTACTAGCTGTTGACAAAACGGTCTGCCTGTCTGTGGACCTGCTTGACGACCAGAGCATCGCCAGTGCCGCGCAGCAGATCACCGAGCCTCT
>JAQFVO010001305.1 GCA_027942505.1 Endozoicomonas sp.
GTTTCAAGATGGCGTCAAAGGAGAAGGAAGGTGACATGACAAAGAGTTTATCTCCAACAATCATTCCATTCAGGCATGATGTTTTCCAGTATCTTTTCAGGGGAAAGGGGAAAAAAAGCCAAGACTTTGGAAATGTACTGTTGGAAAAACAGGATTTTTCCAACTGCTCCCTTCCAATTGATTGGGACAGACTTTTAGATAGCTTGGGGGATGGAATGATTGTTGGAGATAAACTCTTTGAGGCAAGGTTTTCCAAAATTGCAGCATGCAAGGCATCCACACTGATCCTCACGACCGATGTAGAGCAGTTCGCCATTATCCAGCCACGCCACCCGGTCACCAGTGCGATAGAGCCGGTCATAGCCCGGACGATGGTCTTCAGGTGAGGCAAAAGGATTATTGATAAACGCTGCCTGGTCCGGTCGGTGAAGATACCCTCTGGCCAGTCCGATGCCCCCGATATACAGTTCACCCGGGACTCCGACAGGCAGTGGCTGGTTACTGTTGTCGAGTACGTAAAGCTGGGTATTTGCCAACGGACCACCGATAGGGACAGTATCGTATTCCGCTTTTTGGCCACCGTATTGGTGTAAAGTGGCGTAAATAGCCGATTCGGTTGGGCCGTAGGCGTTAACGAGACGTAACTGTGGATCTCCAAGCTTGCCGACACGATTCGCCAGACCCGTCGGCAGGGACTCTCCAGCGCACAGCAGCAGCCGCAAAGATGAAGGCAGTTTCCGGCTTTTGAGTTTCAGTGCCTGGCTCAGGACTTCCAGGGTTGAAGGTACAAACAACGCTATGGTCACTTGCCAGCGTGATAATAGTTGCAGGAGCAAGATAGGATCCTGGCGGGCATCTTTACTGGCAATAACTATGGTGCCGCTGCAGCCCATACCCCAGAACATCTCAAGCACCGAGACGTCAAAACCACAGGCAGTCCTTTGCAGGAAGACATCCTGATGATTGAGTGGAATCCGTTCCATTATGTCCATTATACGGACGACAATGGCAGTATGCTCCAGCATCACCCCTTTGGGCGTGCCGGTGGTACCTGAGGTGTAAATAATATACGCCAGTGCATCTGATGTAATGGCACAGGGCAAGAGTGCAACCGGGCTATCGGACCACAGATATTGGTCCAGCAGCACTGTAATATGACCGCGCCCCGGTGAGCCTTGCTGCTCACTCTGCCCTTGATGATGGTCCGGATGCTGAAAAAGTGGTTGTAAGCCGGAGGTCGTCAGTATCAGCGGTGCACGGGTATCTCTGAGGATAAATGCGATGCGCTCCGGGGCTTCATCATGGTTCACTGGCACATAGACACAACCGGCTTTGAGCACCGCCAGGGCGGCAATATTGATTTCCGGCCCCGGTTCGCAGCAGACCACCAC
>JAQFVO010001314.1 GCA_027942505.1 Endozoicomonas sp.
ACTTCCCTGAGTGCTCAGACATTAGGGGTTACTATAGCCTCTGGTGAAATTCAGAACAATGGCTTAACCGTTGACGGCGTTGTATTTCTGATTATCCTGATTGTTTTTTACCACAGGTACAGAATAAGCCCCTGGCATTTTATTGTATGCCGACTGTCTTGTAACTCAGTAGGACTAACCTACAAGTACAGTATCAGCAAACACCCTGTCAGTAACCATAACGGTAAAGACGGCTGTCAAACAACATTACCGGGCCTTTGCACTCTTTTCACCGCACACAGTTCAAATTATTACCAGGCACAACAGAGGGATTATCAACTCAGGAGTGATTACCTGTTAACCTGCCAGTGAGATCCCGGGTGAAAAAAGCACTGGCCACACTGCCTGCGTTCGTTTCCCGTTTGTGTAATCAAATCAACACACTGTCGTACTCACTGTTTTCCAATCAGATAAGACGTTCTTGAATGTAACCGTCAATGAACTATTTTTCACACTGTCCGCTTAGTCTGTCAGCCATTCCATTGAATAAGGAAATTAATCAATTTATCGGGCATTTTGCCCAGCTAATCGTTGCACAACTTCGAAAAAAGTCTAATTTGCTGCTGCACATGGTAATTGGATGTGTCAGCTTGACGGCGAATAACTTGACCTCTTAAGACGGCAACTCAGAACTGATGGACCAGTACTTTGAGCTCTTTCTGGTCAGGAATGAAGAGGTGAGTGACAAGCAGCTGGTAGAGATGACGATATCATCAAAAAAACAAGGAGGTAGTGCTCACAGAGCCTGATCAAGAAGATACTCAATCAGCCATTGTCCGGGAAAGAGAAGGACGCTTTAGCGGGACTGACCATCTGGAGCAATATTGCTCCCATTGTTAATGCTGCATCCAACTTCGGCAAATACTCCGCCGACAGTCGATCACTGAGCAGGGATCAGTTAGCTGAGCGCATCGAGATGGCAGTCGGTAATCTCAAACTGGAAGCGTATTAACACAGCAGCATGCCGATTTCGAATTCGGCTGGCCGGTATGTCGATGAGCTGGTTCAGGGCATAATCGACAGGATGCTTGATAATAGTGTTCCCGGTGAGCTCTTTACCATGGGTTCAAAACCTGGGGAGGCAGGGTTGCTCTGAAGGCAGAGGGCAGACATGGTGGATAACACAGACAGCACTCCATAGACGACCAGTAGTTTATGTCGGCGCTCTGGCAAATGAAATTTGATCGCATGGTCTTTAGTGATCTGATTAAAGAGTATGAAAATAACGACAACTGACCCGGGCTATTTCTTTATTTGTTCTGAGGGTGCGGTTAAATCTCAAGTAAAGAGCCACGAACCATAATGGCCGTCGTTTGTTTCTTCAGCATAATCAAATAAAACACACTGTCGTTCATTCTGTTTTCCCAGTCCAGTTAATGGCTTTATCAAGTATTTTGATGAATAAGTCATTGCATATCTTTAGAAAATGTCTAGTTTTTCGCACCACAGGATAATTAGATATTGTTTAGCAACAAATAGTCATCCGCGGCTTTGTGCATGAGACAGAGATAACTTGACCTCTTTAATTAGATAACGGTACTTCTCTCAATGATAAACAGTACGGATTATGAATTACAATCGCTCACTTCGATTGATCAGTCAGAGCGTAGCCAAGTCCCGCGTCCGACTGGTCGTTTCCTGCAAAGTATGGTGTCAACAACCTCCGAGGTGGCAGACCGTGACCACTCCCTGCTAAGGAGGGGTGCATGGGAAAAATGCGGCGACAGTCTCTTAACCAATCTCAAAGAGCTGTTCCGGTTCAACATTTCCCAACCTTTGATCAATTTGTATTATGGCCTCAACTGGTCGTCTGACCCCCAGAAGGCTGCTATTGCTGAGATAACTGAACGACATATAAAGTCTTTAACTGAAGGCGATTTTCGCCAGTTCACATCCTTCACCTCTGATGGCTATTTGAGCCGTACCAATGAAAATATTTTTGGTCAGGATAACCCATTGATTGCCAATAAGGTTAAGTCATCTTTCACGGATGTGATTAAATCAATCATTATCGGTCACCACAAGCTGGCCCCGACAGTTATAGAAAAAATCACAACGCAACAGGGTGACAAAGACGCCTTTCTTCTAAAGCTTGCCAAACTACTTGACCTGGCTGGTAGCGAAAAGAATGTCAGGATCAATGATTTTGCGGCGGCACAACTGGATACACCTCACATACCAACCCCGGAAACCATCATTGCCAAGTCATTCCTGCGCACGCAGAGCGGAAAATTCAGCAGGGAGGTGTTGTTGAGGAAACTTCAGGGTGAATGCGAAGAATTAGCGGATTTTTTGCTGATAAATGCCGGGATGACAGCCTACGTCAAGTCGCTGCAAATTGAATCACCACTGAATTCTGGCAAATCAAAAGCTTATTTACTGGCCAGGTTCATCAATACCAGCTCAGCCGTCTTATCAAATAATGTACCGCCTTTTTACCTGTCCATACTGGGCGTGGTTCTTATGGAAAGACTCAGCGCCGGAGACCTCAAGGCTGACGCCTTAAACGACATGATGAAGGCTCCGGCACTTAATATCAGTACCTGGGTGCGCGACAAGGTGGTGGCCTTCGCTCGCAACCTCTACCGGGCAGAAAAAATTGATGACGTCAGTCAAAAACCAGGCAATGTGGTCTCCACGTCCATGGCGTTTACGCTCTACATTACCGGCAGCCTGCAATTGCTGATTTCGCAGGCTGATCAAAACGCCAGAAACTCCGAACTGATGGATCGGTGCTTTGAGCACTTTCTGGCCAGGCACAAAGACTCTGACGACAACACACTGACAGAGCTCAGGGAAGAGCCTGCGCGCAGTAAGTTTAACGCCGCAGCCAGCTCGTTGATTCGCGGTATTGGCATTGCGTCCATCGGCCTCAGGGGCATTATGAACGGTGCTTACGAGGTAAAAGACGCCACTCCCGATACACCACTGCGGGATGAGATATACAACTCGATACTGGGCAAGAGCTTCGTCCCCCTGAGTCTGATCGAGAACGCTGGTTACAAAGACGAAATGATTAAAAAGAACAAGGAGGTGGTGCTGCAACGGTGTCTGGTCAAAGCGATACTCCATCAGCCCTTGTCCAAGGAAGAGAAGGACTTTATGAAAGGGATCAAAGGGGAACCTGGCTCCACCTACAACTTCAAGTCTGGATTGTCCAAAGTGATTACCTTCTCCACCACCCTCGTTAGCATGGCTGCGTTGGGCGCAGACATCGGGTTTGCCCTGGGCAAGCCGGAAATCGCCAACGAGTTCTGGAGTACCTACGCCCTGGAAAAATATGGGATTAACTTTAGCCATCTTTACAAAGGTGCTATCCGACCAGCCAGTGCTCTGCTGAACCTGGCCCAGGTCCGCTGGGTTTCTGGTTCATCCGGTTACAGCAAACACGATGTGGAGGCGTTCGTACATATAGCCAGCCGGTTGCTTCTGGCCACCGCACCGCTGATCATGTGGGAAAAGGGGTTGACGCTCTGGGACAGTATTGCCGCCATGATTGATACTGCGATCACCGTGGGCGAAGATTCTGCCACCAGTCGATCGTTGAATAAGGGGCAGTTGGTCAGGCAAATCGAGATGGCGGTTCATAGCCTCAGACTGGAAGCCTACGAACAAAGCGCCATGCCGATTCTGCATTCGGCTGGCCAATATGTCGATGAGCTGGTTCAGGGCATCATTGGCAAACTGCTTGCTGATGGTGGTGTTCCCGGTGAGGACTTTACCATGGGGTCAACGCTTGAGGTGGCAGACTCAACCATAAGGTCGAGGTCGCCAAACATGGTGTGACACCAATGCGCAGTTAAGTGGTTCCTGTCAGCACTCTGGCAAATTGGATGTGATCTCACTATTATCGGTGATCTGATTTATAGAGCATGTAAATAACGACAACTGACTTATGCTGATTTTTGCATTTCTTCTGGGGGTTTTGCTGACCTGGCTGGTTATGTCCGGTCTGATGGCTCAGGGCCTGGCACTGCTGGTCAGGGTCATCTGGCCGTCATCGACGGTGGAGCGTGAGTTGAGCGTAGACAAGTGGCTGCTGAATATTCCGGTGCAGCCCGCGTCCTCGTGGCGCTTGTTGGGCTATTGGCAGGATACGTTTCTCTATCGCCAGGCCTGTTCACAGATGGCTGGCCTGTTGGCCGACAGGGCCTGCCTGTCCAGTCAGGATAAAGTTTTGGATGTTGGCTTTACCAGCCATGATCAACTGCTGGTCTGGCTGGATTATTATCAGGTCAGCCACTTGACGGCCATCGCCACTGATGAACACCTGATGGCCAAAGCGGCAACCCACTGCGGGCACTTCAATACGCTTAAACTGGTGCGTGGTGGTGAAAAAGGGCTGACAGAGCAAGCCAGCGACAGTTGCGACAAACTGCTGGCACTGGACTGTGTCTATCGGTTCAAATCCCGCCCGGAGTTCTTTGCCCAGGCCAGAAGGGTGCTGAAACCCGGTGGCACTCTGGCACTGACCGACATGGTGCTTGCCCGGGCATTTCAGGACCGGTGCGAACAGCGTCTGCTGAGCCGGCTCGGTCGTATTACCGGCATTTCGGTGGAGGGAATGTCCATCAAGGAGAGCTATGAGCGGCTTCTTGGGCAGTACCAGTTTGAGCAGGTTGACATCATGGATATTACCGACGACGTTCTGTCAGGCTTCTGTTTCTGGTTTGGCCAGCATCAGCAGAGCCTGTCGTCCTTCACGCGCTCGAAGATATGGATAAGGCTGCGTTTGCAGGTATGGTTTATCCGCTGGATGCTGCACAGGAAGCAGCTGCGGTATTTGATGATCACCGCCCGTTGACAGGGGAAGCACGTCTGTCCGCACAGTTTACGGATAAACGTGCTTTGTGGGAGCACAGGCAACCCAACCCTGTCGGCCAGTTCTCAAGCGTCCGCTTGTGCCAGCCCATTCACCGAAAGCACACGAATTTTCTCAATCACCACCGAGCTTCTGGAAGGAATAAAATCACTGCTGTGGGTATATAGCTTGATCTCAGCATCCACCGCTTCACGCAGCTTCACCCGACCAGCAGGCTTACCCTGAAGATTGATTCGGGTGGCACCAGACTTGATCGCCTCCAGGTAGCGCTCCATGGAAGTAAAAAAGCGCAGGGCCACCGGAATAATATGAGCTGGCAGTAGCTTTGCGTCGGCCATTTCCCGGTGAATACCGATCTTCAGTGGCTTGGGCTGCGAGACGTTGAAGGCCTTGGGCCAAATAATACGAACCAGGCGCAAAGCCTCCGAGTTCATCACGTCACTGTCAGACCGATCTTGCAGCCTGGCCAGGATTTTTTGCGCTTCTTCCGGCAGCCCCGGGTTGATCACAAAGCCATCCGGCTCAGATGCCGGCTGATTTTCCTGTTCCTGCTGGTCAGAAGTAATGCTGTTTTCTGCTGTCATCGACTGCCTTGCCCAAATAGCCCTCGGCGTCCCGAAAAAGTAATGACCTCTTCGAGAGCCCCTTGAAAACTTGTATCCCATCAGCCCTTGCTGACAGGAGCACTATAATGACTGATTCAACGCCGCCTTAAAAGCGTAACTTGTCAATAAACCTGCCAGCGAGGAATCTCAAACTGTCCGGGCAGAGGTTTTCGTTGTTGACAAATGCTGCTATCTGTATCACGACCCAACTGTTTCCCCTCCATCAGCTAAACTGGTTTTAGCGCAGATGCTCAATCAGGGAGGTTTGATCCATGAACAGTGTTCCCCCGTCAACGGCAAATACCAAGGTTGACAAACTCGGGCCAAAACCTGACGACAAGGTGGATGTCGGAAATTTTAATATGAGACGCGTAGTTGGCAAGTTCAAAGAGTTGCTGACTACTGCAGGTAATCATGCGACTGGCAAGTGCCGTTCGGTGGACTTAGCCAATAGAAAGGTTGAACCCTTGGGAAGTTGCGGCAAAAAGCTGCCTATCTTCAAGCAAATTCCCAAGACTGCTGCTCTTCTAATTAAGCGAAGCTCGGCTGCGTTATTCCACGAAATAACAAAGAAACCCAAAATCAACTCTGACGGCGATCCAATTCCTGATTCAAAGACCTTGCTTCAGGCTAACGCTTTTAGCCAGTCGTCAAACGATCTCGCGTTTGTTCTGTCCAAAGTACGATTTCACAAAAAAAACGAAGACGATCTCAATGAGCGATCTGAGTCTATCCGGCAGCTGAAAAGTACTCCTGACTCAAAGCCGCTGCAAGATAAAAAAGCAGAATTGGATAAAGCAGTAGGTGGTTATCAGCGTGAGTTAAACGACGTCTTCTTTTCCGGCTTTTTAAGCAGAGCCAAGGACTTGCTCAAGAGCCAGGGCGAGGATTATTCTGACTTAAGGGATATTGCCAGGCTGCTCGGCGATAAAGACCAACCCACCGAATTCTCTCTGTCTGAGCTGGACAATTTACTGAAACCGTACTTTAAACGTATCCACGATGAGCAGAAGAAATCTCGTGCCGCAGGCGCTGCTTAAGTAGCTAACCATATGAAAATGTTTCTGACTCCTTGATCAGGCACTGGGCTTCGTTACAACTCCGGTCACATAGCTACGGCTATGCTTACTACGTTGTGCCTCGCATGGCATGCCCAGGTAGCCAGAAATATTTGATTCCATATGGCCAGCTACTTAACCCGGATATTTCATAAACGTGCTCCCGCTCTCGCTTGTCCTTTGTCGCGCTGGGGGACTTTGCTCAGTCGACTGTACTCCGGCGCTCCCTCACAAAATCCTTTAGAGCAACAAAGTCTTGCGCGAGATTCAGGGCAGTTTACGAAATATCCGGGTTAATCAACTCACGGTTTCATGCGACGAATCTGGCCGCCAGGATCAGGAACCACAAATTCCGCTTGCTGATCGTCGGCCAGCAGTGCCTTCAACCGGTTGCTGGCCGTTCTCTGCCCATCATCACCAAGATTAAACGTACCAAAATGGATAGCCATACTCTGGCGTGCACCAAGCAGATGGTGGGCCTCCAGGGCATCGTCCGGTGACAGATGAAACTCCTTCATAAACCAGCGGGGCAAGTAAGAACCAATGGGCAACAGGGCCAGATCCACCGGACCAAAATGCTCATGAATCTGGACAAAGTGAGGCCCCATGCCAGTGTCGCCAGCGAAGTAGACCTGCATCTGCTCATCACCAATCAGAAAACCCAGCCACAAAGTACGGTTGCGATCAATCCGGTTGCGAGTAGACCAGTGCTGGGCCGGTGTGCCGGTGATAACCACACCACCGTCCAGGGTGTGGCTCTGCCACCAGTCCAGCTCAATAATGTTGTCAAGGCCACTGCTTTGCAATAAATCACGGTTGCCCAGCCCGGTAATAAACACCGGCTGGAATTTTGTCTGTAACTGCTTAAGGGTCGCCAAGTCCAGATGGTCGTAATGGTTATGGGAAATCACCACCGCATCAATGGCTGGCAACTCGTCAAGCTCCATGGCGGGAGGGTGGTAACGCTTGGGCCCAAGAAACGAGACTGGGCTGGCACGTTCGGACCAGACCGGGTCGGTGAGAATATTCACACCCCCGATCTGGACCAGCACTGTTGCGTGGTTGATAAACGTGGCCAAAAGCCCATCATCAACCCTTGCAGGGACCTCAACCGTTGTCTGGCGGTCAATGAACTGCCAGAACGGATCATCGGGCAGTTCACGATTGAAGCGCCACATGAGCACATCGATCAGGGACTTGTCCCGGGTAGCGACCTGATTGTGGAAATACTTGCCATCAAAATGGTCAGAAACCGGGCCGTTGTAGCTGCCGCCGTAACATGCCATCAGGGAGATTCCTGTTAATACCGTGGCCAACACTGCGCAGATCCGGGCGATTATTCTTTGCATGGGAAATTATAATCCGAAACGTTGCCTGGGCAGGAAATGGAAAACTCCACTCCTGCAGATAATCATCAACCTCTTCACCATTTTCTGCAAAAAAATCGCCGGCAGCCCCATTTTTATTCAATGTTTTGGCCAGCGTGATCCCAAGGCTACCGATCTGCCGGGGCATAGGCAGACAAGTTCGTCTAAACATATGGCTGCTCCTCAGTGGTTTGGCGGGAGCGACTCTCTCGCAAGCGTCGGCGAGTCGTATCCACCCTCAGAGGTAGCTAGTGTAGACAAAAAAAAGTTGGGCATGAGTACCAGCTAAAAGACCGCTTCCCGCCGCCCGCAAAAGCAATGATGGTTCGGGTTTCCCGGGCAGGGGGCAGCGACTGTCAGCCTTTCACCTGGTCAATCCAGTGCAACAGTTCGGAGGCGGCATAAACTGCCTCAACACCCTTGTTCATCATGTCGTCACCTGAACGCTTTTGTGCATCGGCAACGCTGGCCACGCCAATGACTTCATTAATTACCGGCTTGCCAAAGCGCTCGGTCACATTGGCAAATCCCTGAAACACTCCGTTAAGGACCATTTCATCGTGGCTGGTAATGCCTTCAAGCACCACACCAAAGGCCAGTATGGCGTCGATTCGCGGGTCTTCTTCAAGCAGTATTCGGGCAGCAAAAGGCAGCTCCAGTGAGCCGGGCACTTTGTGTATCAGGATATTCTCCGGCTTCACATTCAGCGCCAGTAGCTCTTTCTGTGCCCGGCTGATCATGGCATCAACACAGTCGCTGTGCCAGCTGCTGCCAATAATAGCCACCCGCGCATTGGGTATTTTGTGAAACTGCTCTGGTTTTTTCGGAAGACCTGCGCCCATGTGTGTATCTCCTGTACAAAGTTTGCAGAAATCGCCAGCGCTCAATGGTAGTAGCCCACCAGACGGCCGGCAAATCGGGCGCTCAACAACCCGGTAAGTGGTAGGCGGATTTATACCACCGTCCGCACTGAGTTTGTCAAAGTGAACTGCACACGTTTTCCGGCTTCCGCCAACAAGCTCAGGGTGTGTGGTGTTTTTCTTGCTCTACCACTACTCCAGCCCGTGCAACACCGAGCAAATGGCATGACACAAAGTAGCCAGCTCCCCGCGGGAAATAATGTAAGGCGGCATCACATAGACCAGCTTGCCAAAAGGCCGAACCCAAACGCCGGCCTTAACCAG
>JAQFVO010001319.1 GCA_027942505.1 Endozoicomonas sp.
CAATGCGGGGGCGAGGCGGCGCGGTATTTCGCTAGTGACAAGGGTGAAATCGGGGTTAACTTTCTACAGGAAGGAAAGCGGGGAAAGGGAAATATTGTTACTGAAAATTTCGCTCAGATTTGCTGTGCTGCAAGGGAAAAGGCTGGCTATTAAAGCCAGCAATCAGTATGTCGAACCCGAGCCCGTCGCTGGCCACCGATGTAGGCACCAGCAAACCATTCGGACTCAGGGCTTCGAGTATTAACCAGTCACCGTGATTTCCAACTATCCGGCCACTTGTTTTTTTTTCAAACGACCGAACTTATTCAGTAAGTTATTGTCAATTGTTACTCGATCAACGATGTAAGGTATTAATTCGATGCAACCTATACAAGGCACTTCATCAGCAGGAATTACAGCGCCCCAGGAACAAACTAACTCTTCAACATCAAATCCAGGTGCTTCACTTGGCCCTCACAAAGTTTCCATTTCAGGACTCGATAAAGCAATTGTATTAATGGCTTTATTCAATAATTCCAAGCCTCAAGGGCTTGGTTTTAAAGCTCCCAGAGCTTTGGAAAACATGAGCATAGAGAGGGCTAAACAGTATACTAAAAAAACCTTAGATTTTGATTATGTTGATGGGCGAGTAATTAAAACCAATATCAGTGGTGATGTCGCTGATACTTGGCTATACGATCGAGATAACGGGAATAATGCTGGTTTGATAGCAATTGAGTCGCTAAAAAAATAAATAATCAATTGCCTGATTACCACTAAACCTCAGCTATAAGCGGGTAAGGGGATATTGTTACTATGAGCTTGGCTCGGTTTGGTGGTACGGCAAGGAAAAAAGTGGGTTATTAAAGCCAGCAATCAGTATATCGAACCCGAGCCCGTCGCTGGCCACCGATGTAGGCACCAGCGAAACCATGAGGGCTAAGGGCTTCCAGAATTAACCAGCCGCCGTGTATTTCAGCAACGCGACCGGCCTGAACGAACTCGCTGCAAAAAGCGACCAGCTGGCCTATTTTGAATTTTTGTTGTTGTTTCATCCTAATATTCCTCGGCCAGCATCAAGGTTAACACCCGGCAGGTTAACGCAAGATTGGCCGGATCGGGCGAACCATGCTCAAGGCTCTGGTCGTAGTAGTCGATCTTGGCAAACAATTTTTGCCCCTGGTATTCCAGGCTAACGAAGTCGTGCTCACCGTATGGGTCGTTGCTCTCATTGAAATCATTGAAAAGGGCAATGGCCATAATAATTTCGGTTTCGTTGTTTTCCTCAACAAAGGCTTTGAAGCCCTGAGTCACCATCACCCGGAGGTTGCATCCCTCATCGCGCAGTCTTTCTGCGGAGCCGGGGATAATCAATGAGCGTCGGCAGCGGTCGTTGTAGAAACGGATTTTTTCTTTTGCATCCATTGGTACGTCTCCATCCAGTGGTTGTTTATTATTGTTAGTGTCCCTTTCACCTTGGCCGACGACGGTGGTCAGGCAAGGCAAAGGGGCAAAAAAAGCCCCTTTGAAGGGGCTTGTGGCAAGGCGCTATAGCAGGCCGTCCAACCCACCGACAATACGGTACACGGTGTCTTCACCGTCCCTTTTTTCGGACTTTATCTCCAGGCCCAGTTTCAGTTTAAGTGCGCCGGGGGTGCCGCGTAGCGTGGTTAATTTCCAGCCGGTAGCCTCGTGTAACTGTTGAATGGTGGCGCCCTGAGGTCGGGATAGTAGTTTGAGGATGGTGTATTGCTTGGTGTCCTTGCGAATTTTGGGCTTTTCTTTTCCGGTATTACTTGATTTTTCCGGCTTTTCAGCTTCGTTTTTGCCGGGCTTGCCGGAAAGTTTACGCTTTGGTGTAGCGTCCTTGAGTGCCGGTGTTTTCTTTGCCTTTTCCGGGTCTTGTGCCTTGGCTTTGGCCTCTTTCCCGGCTTTAGTCAGGACGGTTTCGGCCTTGCCGTTAGGACCCTTTTGGGTCTTTGCAAGGCCTTCGTCCTTCAGTTTATCAACGGCCTTTGAGTCTTCCTTGGCTACCTTTGCCGGGACTTTGCCGTTTTTGGTGGTTGCCATAATCACAGCCTTCAGTTTTGGAGTTATTTTTTTATTCACGGTGCGTCTCCTTCCATTTTTGGGGTCCATTCGGCTCTCGCCTGCATTGAGCTTGGCTAACGACAACGGTAGTGCAAGGGAAGAAGAAACTTTTTTCAGGCGCGTAAAAAAAGGGGCGTTCGTTCCTTATGGCGTTAATTACACAGGCAGAATTTTCCCGGCAGCTGGGCGTTTCCAAACCGTACATTCACAAGCTGGTCAAGAAAGGGATCATCAGGCTGCACAATGGCAAGGTGGATACAGAACAGGCACTGGCAGCAATGAAAGCCAATGCCGACCCCGCTAATGTGCTCCGGGAGGACAGTTCATCAGAGGTGATTCCAGCAGCCGGCAATGCTGCCGGGGGTGTTGATTTTGTCACCGCCAGAACCATGCGCGAGGCGTTCAAGGCAAAGCTGGCCAAACTGGAATATGAGGAAAAGAGCGGCAAGCTGACGGACGCTGCCAGGGTAAAAAATGACGCTTTCAAGGCAGGACGGATTATCCGGGATGAACTGTTGGCCATCCCCGACCGGCTGGCCGATGTGCTGGCGGCTGAGGATGATCCTGGAACGGTCAGAAAGGTTATTTTTGATGAGCTGGAACTGGTGCTCAACAGGATCAGTGAGCAAGGATGATGCAAGGATTAAACAGCAGTCCCTACCTGCAGGGCTTTTTCAAAGGCCTCAGGCCAGATACCCGACTGACCGTTTCCGAGTGGGCAGACCAGAAACGGATTCTCCCGCCAAGGCCACCAAGGAGGCGGGTAGGTGGCGTACGGCCAGGACACCCTACCTGCAAGAAATCATGGATTGCCTATCGCCCTCATCGCCGGTCGAGCAGGTGGTCTTTATGAAAGGCGCCCAGGTCGGCGGCACCGAGTGCGGCAATAACTGGCTGGGCTACGTTATCGACCACACGCCGGGACCGATGATGTACGTGTTGCCGACCCTTGATCTGGCCAAGCGCACCTCGAAGCAACGCATTGCGCCGATGATTGACGAGATGCCGGATCTACGCGAGAAAGTCCGGGACCCAAGGAGTCGGGACAGTGGCAATACGCTGCTGACCAAGGAGTTTCCCAATGGCGTGCTAATTTTCACCGGGGCCAATTCAGCCGCCGGTTTGCGCTCGATGCCAGCCCGTTTCCTGTTCATGGATGAAGTAGACGCCTACGACGATGATGTAGACGGTGAGGGGAGCCCAATCAATCTGGCCATCAAACGAACGGCGACGTTCAGTCGTAACCGCAAAATCCTCATGGTGAGCACGCCGAACATTGCTGAAACCAGCAAAATCGAACCGGCTTACGAGAATAGTGATAAGCGACGCTTCCACGTTCCCTGCAATGGCTGCGGTTATATGCAACCTATTGTGTGGGCACAAATCCGCTTTGATGATCACGACCCGTCCACCACCCGGTTTGAATGCGTTAAGTGCGAGCACCCGCACTATGAAAAAGATAAGCCTAAATTGTTGAACAATGGTCGCTGGATAGCCGAGCAGGAAAAGAGCAACAAGATGGCCGGCTTTCACCTGAGTTCACTCTATAGTCCGAACGGTTGGTACAGCTGGCAAAATGCTGTTGAGGATTTTTTGGAAGCGAGGAAAAACCCTGTCCAGTTTAAGGACTGGACGAATACCGTCCTGGGCGAAACCTGGACAGAAAAGGGTGAAACCGTTGAACATACCATGCTTTACCAGCGGCGGGAGCATTACCCGGCTGAGGTGCCGTGGTGGGTAGAGATCATCACTGTCGGCTGCGATGTTCAGGATGATCGTGTTGAGTTTGAGGTGACCGGTTGGGGGGCCGGGGAAGAGAGCTGGTCGATTGATTATGTCCGTTTATACGGTGACTTGTCCCGGCAGGGTATCTGGGATGCCCTGGCTGATATGTTGCACAAGACGTACACCCGCCAGGATGGCACCCGGATGAATGTGGCGCAGGTCTGTATCGACTCCGGTGGTCACTACACCGACGAGGTGTACGCCTTTTGTCGTAAGCAGGGTGCAGACTGGGCCATTCCGGTCAAAGGCTCATCGCAGGCAGGCAAGCCCATCGCGACCTTTCCCAAAACCAAAAACAAGAAAGGCGTCTACCTGACGCTGATTGGCAGCGATACCGCAAAAGAATTGATCTATCAGCGTTACCGAGTACTAGACCCCGGACAAGGATATTGCCACTGGCCCATCAAGGACTGCTTTGATGAGGACTATTTCCGCCAGGCCACTGCCGAGGAAAAAATCAAGAAGTTCCGCTTCGGTGTCCCGTATTTTACCTGGGACGCTAAAAGCCGCCGGAATGAGGCGCTGGATTGCCGGGTCTATTCACTGGCTGCGATTCGTATTCTGCAACAACACCGGGGTATCAATCTTGAGCGTTTAGCATCAGCCCGACCCGGCCCCGATAACCCCATTGATTCTGATGTTGAGGAAGAACAAAAAAGTCAACGTCGTCTAATGCGACGCTCATCAAAAAGTGCCTACCTTCAGAGATAACCCCATGATTACCGACGCAGAATATCAAGCCCTGAAACGGGCAGTACTGCTGCGCGAGACGCGCACTGTGGAATTTGATGGCCAAAAAATAGAGTACAGCAGCTTTGGCGAAATGGAGCGGCGGTTACAGGCCATCGAGCGCGAGTTGATCCGGCAGCAAAAACGCCCCAGGCAATATGGCATCTATTCATCAAAAGGAGCTTGAGGATGGGCTTCTTTGCCAATATTGCACGACGCATCATGAACAGCGCATACACCGCAGCCGGTATGGGGCGCAGAACCCGAGGCTGGTATGCACCTGCACGCTCACCTAACGGGGCTATTACCGCTGACCTGACTCAGCTGATTAACCGTTCCAGGGCAGCGATTCGCAATGATCCCTGGGCAAGCAGCGGCCTGGAAAAACTGGTCAGCAATGTCATTGGCCGGGGGATCACGCCCAAGTCACTGGTTGCTTCTTTTCCTCATACTAATGGTCTTTGTTTATCAGTGTGATAGCCAGTCATTGTGTGTAAAAGTGTTTGCGATGCAAACTATTGTCTTGTACTTGTGCTATATTGTCTTGATACTCCTCTTCTCGACTGCCTATAACACATCTCTCATATATTGTTTCTAAAATTGTGTCTCCATACTAGCAAGAGAAGACCCTGCTGCTCTACGCTCTCGGGCCATCCGTCGTCTAGTCTTTCTTCCCGAGAGCGTCTGAGCGCAGGGTTCTTCCAATAGTGGGGGTCTGTATCTCATCTGTATCTCATCTTCTCATCTTCACATCT
>JAQFVO010001326.1 GCA_027942505.1 Endozoicomonas sp.
TCGGACTGCTCAGGAATCAAGGGACGCCACCCGCTACCCGCGTGTGCTTTTGCGGGCAGCGGGCGGCGGCTTTTTACGGAAACTTTTGTAGTTTTGTCTGGTCTGACCAAACAACAAATATTACTACAAGGGTGCTTGTGCTATGGATGCAGAACGCGTTTCCGGGGCTGGAGTAATGGCTTGGGATGACGTCGCCCGGGCTGAGATGGTTGAAGCTGCGGTTGGTGACGGCCGCCATGGTCAACAAGCGTCTAAGAAAAACACGGCCTTTACCCGTGGTGTCCGTGTTCCCGGGTGCGAAGGGCAGCACAGCACAGCGAAGGACTCAGTTTCTCACCGCCCGGATTTACCCGACACAGCCATTAATGATCGTTTCTGTGCTCCTACCGGCGCAGCTCCCGGTGCTGATCTGCCACCCGGGCATACCTACCGCTCTTACTTCTGGATCTCTCATCTGGCCCGCGACCAGAACGTTTTTGGTAAAATTGAGTGCGCAAAAGTCAAGTCCCAGATTATTGCCGAGCTGAGCCAGACGGAAGGTGCTGCCCGTCGGGCATTTAACCAACGGTTTGAATATAAGACTGTTGATCCGGGTCAGAGCTACTTGTTCAAAGAGAAACCCATTAACCAAATCGGTCCAGCCAGGGAACTTGGTGTATTTGCCAAAACGCCGATAGAACCACTGAGTTTTTTGGGGGTTTTCTCAGGTGTCATGTACTCACTCACAGCCAGACTTCGGAGTATTGAAGCCGATACCAGCCAGTTATACGCCGAGCTTAAACAACAGGCCCCTGACATGATGACCCACCATCGCATGGTATCAGCGATTTTTTCTGCCAGCGCTGAAGGGCATCTGACGCCATCCATTTACAGCTTCTTAAGAGCTTCAGGGGACGGTCAGCACAGGCTTCACCTGACGCCAGACAATGGACGTTTTACGCCCATGCATTTTATTGAATCCACCCGGCAGGACGAAAAGGCTAATGTGAATCTGCTGATTACAACTATTGATACGGATCATGGCCTGTTTCCTGTCCCGGTAATCTATTCCACCAGGCACATAAATGTTGGTGAGCGGCTATCGATCAAACACACGCCAAGTCCTTTTCCCAATACCGTGAAACCAAGAGAGGTGTCTGTTGAAAGGGAACGAGATACTCACCAATTAGAGTTCAGGTACTATGTAAAACGCGTTGAGAAAATTAACAGGCTCTTCCCCGACCAGCAGATATCACTTTACGACGCCGTACCGGTTTTTTGCCTGTCAGACATAGTGCGCAAAGGCACCAGAAAACCCCATAGAACAGCGCAGGCTCGTAAAAGACCCTGACGGTTGTTTACAACAGTACCTCGCTGGTCGTTATCCTCGCGAATGAGGCTGTCGCAAAGAGCATATAAGCTTTGAACCACAAAGACACAGAGACACAAAGTTTTTTCCGAGCCTGCTCAGGCTACGCCCGGCAGACAAAAAAGGCTTCCTT
>JAQFVO010001336.1 GCA_027942505.1 Endozoicomonas sp.
TTCAACACGCCTTCCCTAGATAGCGGTTTTTAAGCAGCTATCCCCGTTCCAGTCGCTCCACAGGCTAACCCCGCCAGCCCGGCGGTTCTTGTATTACCACGGACATTTGTCTTGAAAAAAAGTTCAAAGAAAAATTGCAATTTACGGAATCCATTTCACCCCCAGTCCTATCGGTGATACGGCATTCCGGCTGGTCGCTTGTATCCCCGCCTGGCTGGGCCGGGCCGCGCAGGCGAGGCTTTACGCGAAAACATGGGTAATAATCCAGTGATATTAAGGCTGCAAGAAGCCCATCCAAAATAAATAGTGCGTGGTTTATTTTATTGTCATTGAGTAGGGTGTTGTAGACATTTAATATCCATTCTAAAACTTTCCCTGACTACCAAGAGCAAAAAAAACATCAATCAATCTTTCTTGGGAAATTGGTAGCTGATACCACCGTCAGTCAGCGCAGGTTCTATAGGTGTTGATTATTCTCGACATGGGTCCACTGCGTGGCGAAGCAGACAGCCGTTACACGACAGAGCATTTCATTCTTCTGCCCGGCACTGACTTGCCCGGCTCAATGCCTGCCGGCGACCGGCAGGCAGGTCGGGCAGGCGAGGATGGATAGGCGATAAATGAAAAACACCGATCGATATCAGAGTGCGTGGTGATCTCCAGCACCTCGACGTTGCCTTGCTCATTTTTACCAATACCCTGAACTCGTTGACCTTTAGCAAGGCAGTGTCTTGCCTTGGTTCTTGCCAGAATCTCGGAGGAGGGAAAATTACCCATCAGCGTAATGTTTTTTGGGGAATAATAGGGGCGCTCTTCAGGATTGTACAATGCTTCAGAATCAGGTGTTCGCCCGCTGGCACATTTCATAACCTGTCTCATTGAATTCAGATGTTTGGTAGCAACGACCTTTTCCAGTACATCGATATGCTCCGTGATCTGCGTCAGCCCATCGAGCGTTAATGGCTCGTTCATGGCCATTCGCTTACCCAGTTGCGCCAGCAATCCATTCTGCCCGGCCTCATCGTGCAGCAGAATCACCCTTTTGATGTCGCGCAGGCTGGCAGAAAGCTCACCGGTCGTAAGCAATCTCTGGAATTTAAAGGGTGAATTAGCCATGTCTTCGGCCGCTGGTTTTAAATTCAGTTGTATCGATGACGGATTATTCAGGTCAAGACGGACATCGGCCTTGTAGGGGTTACTATCGAGTATTGGTGTCCACAACCCATTGTCAATAATGGTTTTCAGGGTGCAACGATCCAACCCGTGGAGACAGGCAAGGCAGGTGAGTGCCAGTGCATGAGAGTACTTTCCATGCAGGAGGTTGCGCGACCAGTTACTGTCTAAAAAACCGTTCTCCCCAGCCGGCCCGGTGGCAACTTCTGAGGGAATATAACCAATGTAAGTCGGGCCTGACCCAGTGCGCAGATCACTGCCACTGCGGGCGCAGACGGTATTCATGGCCTCCTTGAGCACACCATCAATGGCTTTGCGGGTGAAAAAATCTTCCCCGGGATCGCTGCGGCTGCCTGCCAAATATGGGTGGACCTTGTGGTCCCGCGCAACAGCTCTGGTCAAAAGGTAAGGAATTGTCCGCCCTTCCACCTCTTCGACAAGGTGCTCGTGCGGGATCGGGATGGCAAACTTTTTAACCGAGTAACGGTCACTGATGGCGTCTTTGGGGATCTCCACATTACGCCTGTCCAGCGTCGCTTTTATCTCACAGCCGACCTGGGCCAGAACTGGTATAGTGGTGGTAAAAAACATCATGGTCCTGAGACAGTCAAACGCCACCTTCTTCTTAACCGGGTCGGGAATGCAATCGCCATAGTAGCATTGACAAAGATCTTGCCCCCGGGCCCGTTGCTCATCGATGTACCAGCACAGCTGTGAACTCAGGAACAGTTCGGGAAAAATCCGGGCACTTTCACTTAAGGCAAAGAAATCCACGGCCTGCAGACCAAACAGGCTGAACAGTGCCGGTGGCAGCAGACGTGTTTTGATGTCGTCGGGCAAATCTGCCTTGTCCACCAGCGTCAGCAACTTTTCAGAATACACCGGGGCGGCTGGCCATGTTTCAAGACCATGGGGGTGAAAAATCCTGTCATGCTCCTTTTGATCAGTCTGGTGTACCTTGCACAATGGACACTGTCGTGACACATGCCTGGTTGGCTGGGACGCCCTGTTAATTCCATAGTAGTGATGATTGCTCAGACCCATTCGTGAGACGGTATGGACATCAATCAGCCCAGAGGGAAGATGGGATGCCTGATTGATTCTGAACATTTGTAAAAACAGCAGACTGTACAACGGGGTTGAGGTATCACGCCCCTTTAGTGCCGTCATTTGCTTTTTGTATTCGAGCACCAAGCTGGCTGTTTTAGCCACCATCAGCTGGTCTGACGTCGGCCCAGTGGCCAGATTCATACCAGCTTCAGTGGTAAATGCCTGGTAAGCGAGCAGACAATCGGTCTCTTTGAACAGGATTGTCGCCAGCCTGGCTCTCTCATCCCCGTTAAGGGCTTGGATGGCTTTGAACGTATTGGGTGTTTTCAGGTAATCCGTCAGTGCTGTGTGGTCAGCGTGATCTATTGCTGACTGGACGGACTCCCTGATGGCAGTAAATGCCCGGCCGTCACCTGGCAGACTCGGTATTTTAGTGATGGTCATGGCATCAAGCGCTTTTGCCACCTGACGATCGGGTTGACTGTTACCGGACACAAAAGAACCTGAGACTTCCTGCGGTGTCCTGGCGGCCTGAAGAATAACTTGAAAATACCTTACAGGCCCATCTTTACAAATCATGATAAGACTCGCGCAACAATTAACAGCAATTGTGTAATGCCAACCAGGGGCAGTTCCTGCCAGCCGCGTTATTGCCCAACCGCTCTAACCGTCGTCCTCACTGTGTCGGGAGTAACAGGGATCCCCGCCTTCGTGAGACGGTCCGTCGGGTTCCCGAGAGTGCGAAGCGTCGGCGCTTATGGCCTTTTGTGACCTCGCAAGCGGGGATGGATAGACGATAAATGAGAAACACCGGCCAATATCAGCGAGTGTCGAGATCTCCAGTACCGCCAACTTGTCTTGCTCACTCTTGCAAACACCCTCTACCCGTTGACCTTTAGAAAGGCAACGCTTTGCCTTGGCTTTTGTCAGGGGTAGCGAGTAACGAAAATTGCCCAGTACGGTTGAGTTACTACCAGAGTAAAACGGGCGCTCTTCCGGGTTGTACAATGCACCAGTAGCAGGCGCTTGCGCACTGGTACACTTTACTACCTGTCTGATTGAGTTCAGGTGTTTGGTAGCGATCACCTTTTCCAGCACGGCGATGTGTTCCGTGAGCTCGGTCAAGCCACCGATTGTCAATGGCTCATTCATGGCCATACGTTCACCCAATTGTGCCAGCAATGCGTTCTGCCTGGTCTCGCTATGCAGCAAAATCACTTGTTTGATGTCGCGCAGGCTGGCAGAGAGTTCACCGGTCGTGAGCAATTTCTGAAATTTGAAGGGTGAATTGGCCGAGTCATCAACTGCTGTTCTTAAATTCAGTGTTATCCGTGACCGATCGTTCTGGTCAAACCGGACATCTGCCTTATAGGGGTTGCAATCGAAAATCGGCACCCACACTTTGTGCTCAATAATTGCTTTCAGGGTGCGACAGTCCAAACCGTTGAGACAGGCCAGACAGGTGATCGCCAACGCGTGAGAGTATTTTCCATGCGGGAAGTTGAGCGACCAGTTACTGTCCAGAAAACCGTTGTCCCAGGCTCGGGAATTGGCCACTTTCGGGGGAACATAGCCAATAAAACCGGGACCTGAGCCGGGGCGCAAATCACTGCCGCTGCGGGCACAGACGTTATTCATGGCCTCCTTGAGCACACCATTAATAGCTTCGCGGGTGAAAAAATCGTGCCCCGAATCGTGGCGACTGCCAGCCAGAAATGGGTGAACTTGATTGACCCGGGCAACAACCGAGGCCAACAGGCCGGGAATAATCTGTCCTTCCGTCTGTTTGACTATTCGCCAGTACGGGAGACGGACAGCAGACTTTTCAATCAAGTACCAGTCACTGATGGCAGCCTTTGGTATCTCTACGTGTTGCCTGTCCAGCGACGCTTTGATCTCACAGCCGACCCGGGCAAGCACTGGCAGGGTGGGCGTAAACTTCTTCATGTCCGAGTAACAGTGACGCACCACCTCGCGCGTATCAGAGTTGGGGATTTTATCAACGTAGCGCGCAACAACACTCTTGATCCGGTCGTCGAGAAACTCATCCATGGTCTGGCACAACTGTGGACTCAAAAACAGTTCAGGAAAAATCAGGGCGCTTGTGTTTAACGAAAAGAAGTCTACTGCCTGATAATCAAACAGGCTGAACTGTGCCGGTGGCAGCAGACGAGCCCTGATATCGTCGGATAAATGTGCCTCGTCCACCAGCGCCAGCAACTTTTCTGAGTACACCAGCGGGGTTGGCCCCAAAGTTTGCAGACCATGGGGGTGAAAGAGCCGGTCATGCTCTTCCCGGTCATTCTGGTACAACTGACACAATGGGCACGGTTGGGATACTTTTTTGGTTGGCTGGCCCGCCCTGGTAACTCCGTAGTAGCAATGAATGGCCGTACTCAGGTGCCGGCTAGTTTTAGCAGTGATCAGTTGCGAAGGGGAATGGGACGCTCGATTGAGCATGAACGAGCGCAAAAATATCGAGTTAAGCAGGAGCGAGGAATCAAATACCCCCTCTGACTCGTTCTGTTTTTTGTATTCCAGTAACAGACTGGCTACCTTGG
>JAQFVO010001341.1 GCA_027942505.1 Endozoicomonas sp.
TACTTTATGGGAGAGTCAGCTCATACTCTTTGTGCCTTGAAAATCATGGGTTTTAGATTTTTTGTCCCGTACAGAGAAAAGCGCCATGTGCAACAACCGCCGTGTTTTAAAACCGAAGCCCTGACCCGCGCAACCAAAGCGAGATTATAATTCAACCGAGACACGTCATCCCTCCTCACAGACGGCCAACCTGAGCACCATTGACCGGAGAATTACCGGGAAAAACCAGTGCAGTGTAGAAGGTATCCCAAGTCTCACAAGAGTAAACGAAAGGAAAAGTCTATTTTTCTACGCGTGCCGTAGCATGGCTTTAGGAGTTCAAAGGACGAAGTCCTGAAGAACGTGGCAGCAATGGAAGAAATGGTTCAGCTGATTGGAACCATGTCGCAGTACCAGAATCAGGCTGAAATTGGGAACTTATGTTCAGACAACTCCTTAACGCCTAAAAGATTCTGGATCCGCGCGGCTCGGGTTTTGTCCAGTTATGCAGAAGTTGAGTTTTAGCCTGTCTGTAGGCTTCCTGAAGGAATCCTCTGCGTAATGTTTCTGTCTTGCCTGTTTGTTGAATCAAAGTCTCTCTGATGGGGAGATGGCTGTTGATAAAATACTCATTTCTGGCATGAAGTCTGTATAGATAGTCAATATGCGGTAGTTGAGCAAACTTGCCATTTTCCCCCCTGTTGCAGTCCTGACAGGCCAGAACGAGGTTCCAGATGCCATTAACAGCGGGTACGTATTCTCTGATTGACCACGGGAAAAAATGATCAACATCAGCAAGGTCCGACTTCCCTGACTCAATGGATATATGACCAAAACAGTAAAAACATCTTCCTTTCTGGTAGCCGTTCAGGCTGTCTCTGGAGCTGGTAATAGTTACCCTGCGATCACTCAGGCGAGTGAATAGTTGCTGGTTATCGTGGTCATGTTCTACACGCAGAAGATTTCTCGACAACCCCAACTGCCAGGCAGTTTCTACCAATCGCCAACGGGCATTCGTTTCGGGTTTTATACTGTTTATGGCTTGCGATGCCATGAGTGTGTAAATATTTTCTGTCAGTCGGATGCCGCTGCTGGTCGTTTTGCGTTCATCGATAAAGAATCGCTTCTCGACTTCACGACGATTAACCGTGTGAAAGGCGTCAATGACATTTTGAAAACCGAGCCTTACTGTCTGAGCGTAGAGGTAATCCTGATCAACCTTTCCTAGATTAAAGTCTGCACAGGCTGCCAGAAACTTGCTGGATCTGGCTGTCGTCTGTTTCGGTGCCACCAACAGATGCTCACAGATATGGCGAGAGAATGGACCTGCCAGCTGTTCAAGCGTCACCAAGTCATTGCTTGAGTTGGACAGCTCGTAGAGAGAAGAGGCAAGTGCAAATTTGCACGAGGCTACATTGTTGCCGAAAAGAATAACGCTGCGCCAGTAGTTATCAAGAGAAGGTTCTACATCATAAAAGCGAGACACTGTGCCCCCCAAATCGTCCATGAATGTGTGGATGGGCTTTATTTAATACTTTTAGTATTTATAAGTTTATATGTAATTACATTTAAATATATATGGATAATACGGAGGAAAAGGTTACTCAGCTCGCCGAGATAAATCGGCAAAAGATTGAAGGTGAAAGTCCTTCATACGGTAAGGTCTGGTAAGATCAAAAAGGATGATTCAAAAAGGACAACCACTATAAATATGGGCGTCGTGTTCTTCTCCCAGTCAGATCGTTCCTGTTTTAGAGGATGAAGGCGAGTATCTTGGTTCTGAAAGGGCATTCTACCGGTTGGTGCACGAAAGAGGCCAATAACACAACCGTGGACGCGCAACCAAGGCTGGCAACCAGAGTCAAACGTCGTATTGTGGACTGGACCGAATCAGGTCTGGTCTTGGGATATAACACTTTTACGCTTACCAGTGTGTGGCAAGTTTTACTATCTGTATCTGGTGATAGACATATACAGCCGTATGATTGTGCCTTTGGAAATCCGTGAGAGTGAGTCTGCCAAGCATGCCTCACAAATGATTACCAAGGCCTGTCAAGGCATAGCCACTATGGAGAGACCGCTGGTCCTGCATCAAACAATAGCGGCACCATGCTGCCGACTCTACAACGGGTGGGGGTGGTCAGCTCATTCAGCCGACCAAGGGTAAGTGATGATAACTCGTTTGCTGAAGCCAACTTCAGAACCCTGAAATACCGGCCCAGTTACCCATCCAAGCCCCTTGCAGATTTTTAAGCTGTTCGCAAGTTGGTTCATGGCTTTGCGCAGTGGTACAAGGAAGATCACCGGCGCAGCGGACTTAAATTCCTCACGCCGGGCCAACGGCACCGGGGGGGGGGGGGAGGAAACCGAAGCACTCTCGGATAACCGGAAAAGGATGTATCAACTGGCTGAGCAGCGCCACCCGGAGCGTTGGGATAAAAGGGCAACCCGGAACTGGGACCTGAAAGATGACGCCTGGCTGAGTGCAGACCGGTCAGTAGCCGAGCAGCTAAGTCAAGCTGTGTGAGTTGAGGAGAAACTATGTTAGCAAAAACCAGCATATTATGCACAAAGGTGACGCAAAATCTGAACGTCAATGCAATAATAATAGTTTTACTGATTTTTATTCTGAGAAACTATCACCAGTTTCGTTTAGGGTTCAGCGTTGGAAATTGAAATTTGGGACAGAGGTCTCCAAGAGCAGGAAATCCGTGCTATCAACAGGATTAAGGCTGCTTTTACTGATCAAACAGCTACTCAAAACAAAAGACAAAAGGGTGGCTCGCTGAGAGAGCAGCTTGGAGGGTACAGTCAGAATAGTATGTTTCCCTGGAAAGGGTATGCGGGTTTTCGACTTGTTGACTCAAGGGGAAAAGAGGGTGAATTTGACCTTGTTATCGTGACCCACTGCAATGTTTTGATTGTAGAACTTAAGGACTGGAACCATCAGGATATCACCGCCAGAGGGGATATGTGGTACAAAGGTGGTACATCTATGGGGCGCTCACCGGTCAGCGTTACGGACAAGAAAAAAAACACTCTCCTACAAAAACTAGAGAAATTAAAGCACCGTTTTACGAATAAGGGTTTTAAGCCATTTGTTGAGTTTTTTGTGGTGATGACCGGGAATGCTAATTTCGATCAGCTTCCGGATAATCAACTTAAGCACACTCTTAGCATTGATGCCTTTCTAAAATTTGCTAATCGGAAGATATTCCAAGATTATTTTCGTCCTCATCCAAATGCCCAAGTCTTGAACCAGGACTTTGCTATTTTTGATGAACTTTTCCAGGCAAATGATAAAACCAACTCAAAGCCATTGAGAGCTGACGGATATGCAGCTCAGGAAAAGATCTTTGAGCACCCCCAAAAAGTGTATAGCGAATATCTGGCCAAGTCAGAAATGACCAAAGGGTCTGAGGCGCTGTTACGGGTATGGAACTTCAACAATATTGAAGGTGACAAGGCTTATACTCTGGAAGGCAGAGCTGAAATCGTCTCCAGAGAACGGGAAGTTCTTCAGCATATCAATCAGTTGAATAGGGACCTGTATAACCACTGCCTGCGTTCATTGACCAGCTTCCAGAAGGATCAGATCACATCAGAGTATAAAGAGGTTTATGAACTACCTCCTGGCCATGTTCGGTTCAATAAATTTATTGGTAGCCATGGTACTTCTTTCTCTGAGAAGGATCGGTTGAATATCGTGAAGCTGCTGATTGCCAAGTTTGCTGATCTTCATGAGATTAAAATTGCTCACCGTGACATAGCTGACCATAGCTTGTGGATATCCCCTTCCAAACAAGTGGCACTTTCAAACTTCATATCGGCTTATCATCAGCCTGCCGGAACGGTTGGTGATTATCGAGATCGCATTTCGGTCGGGGCGATTGAAGTAGTGGATATGAAGGGGCGTTCTAACTTCTCTCCTTTTGAATCCGATGTTCATGCTCTTGGGCTGGTCGCCTGGCACTTGCTATCCGCAAGCAGGATGTCAGCAAAAAGCCTTGAGCGAATACAGGATGATCTTCTGGCTTGTGACCAATGGTATGTCTCTGTGTTACTTGAGGCTATCGAAGGGCAGTTTTGCTCTGCGGGTGAGTTCTTCGATGCTCTGAAAAAGGCTGAGCCAAAGGGAGAAGAGCTTCCCACATTTGATGATTTTGAGTTGGAGCCCTACCGCAAGGCTATTAACCATTCCCGACAGTTTCGGGAAGATGATGACTTTATTGTCGAGAATGAGGACAAAGAAGTTTATTTATCTGATGGGCGACTGGTAAAAGCCTGGCTCAATGTAGGCTCTAGCAGTGACAAGCCTGTTGACAGTTTCCAAGTGCTTTCATTTTTAAAGCGTGTTGAAAAACTTAATGCCATCAACCCTGAGTACCTGCCTGCAATCCGGGAATATGGTATCGCCAGCAAATCCAATAGCTTGTATCTGGTTACAGACTTTGTGGAAGGTACTACCTGGAAGAATGCTAGCTTCACTGAGGAGAATAGCATTGAGCTGATCAACAAGCTCATTTCAGCGGTAGAGCATCTTCATAGTATGGGCGTTTCACATGGAGACCTACACCCTGGAAACATAATGCTGGACTCGGATAACAGGTTATTTCTGATTGATATTCCTGATTACTCCCCAAATGGGCAAGAGCCTAAAAACCATTTGTACAGCCCAGACAATATTGATGTAAGTACGCCCTTTCAGCGGGATAATTTTGCGGTGATACGCATGGCCAGGGAGGTTTTGGATAGCGTTTGCGATGACCCATCCGAAAAATACGCGAATCTGGATGATGCCGTCGTTGCTGAACTAAGCGATACGGAATTTGGTTTTAAGGATCTTGGTCGGTTCAAGAGAGCTTTTGACAATCCCGCTGGAACGGTTGATGAGTGCATTGAAGTCACAGTGCCTGCTGCCGATGAGCCTTTGACGATCTATCCAGATAATAATCACCTGTACGTCAAGGTAGTCAGGGGGAAAAAAAGTGACGACGAAGCTTTTGTCACATTCAAGGGGATAGGCGGGAACTTTTCTGCCGGGTTCAGTAAAGCCAATGATGCTTTTATGTTTGCCTTGGCCCCCAAAGAAAGATCCACAGTTGGCAAACGAGATATTGAAGACAGCCATTTTGAAATAACCACCGCTATAAAAGTGGTGCCAGGACGACCTGCAAACTTATCTGAACTGACGAACTTGCTGAAGGGCGATGAGGCTTTTCAGCGTGCAGTTATGTTGGCAACAGCGCCAAAAGAACTGCAGGAAGAAGACTCCCTTTCTTTCCAGTTAAAAGAGGCTTTTAGCAAACTGGATCAGGAGTCTGAAGAAAATATAATCCAGAAAGAACTCGATATCTCCACCTCGAAGCTCTGGCGAGCCATTCTGGATACTGAGACTGAATCCCATCCTAATATTGAGATTAATGGTGAGACAGTAAACCCGGAAGGCTTTACAGATGAACTGATCTTACCCTATAGCTCAGATATAGACGCATTGGGATCATTCAATAAAAACGACGAAATTGAAGCGGTTAGAGTTCTTGATGACGAGCAAGAAGTGCTTCTGGGGCAGGTTGTTCTTGGCAAGTCGGCAATCAACGAAGTCCGCCTCACTAACATCAGGCGGGCAGCACACAGGTTGAGTGAAGGTGATCTGGTTTTCTTTAGAAGTCGCCAAGACAGTGCATCTTACCGGAAGAGAAAAGCAGCTTTGGAGAGACTGCTGGATCATGAAGGGGTGGTTACGAAGCTGGTTGACTATTTTGACCCTGCTTGTACAGAAGCTGCTTTTGAATATGACATTTCGGTAACAGAAAGCGACTTTGCAAGATACGACAGGGAAGATAACCATGGCAACAAGATCAGCCTCAACTTCCAGCAACGCAATGCCTTTACCAAGCTGCTCAATAATGGCCCAATATCCCTTCTACAAGGTCCTCCAGGTACTGGTAAAACAGAGTTCATAGCCGCGTTTGTTCATTACCTGATTGAAAAACAGCAGACCAGACGGATTCTGTTGGTCAGCCAATCCCACGAAGCGGTTAACACTGCCGCTGAACGGATCAGAAAGCATTGCGACCGATTAGGGACTGAACTTGAAGTCGTGCGTTTCAGTAACCGCGAAGGAGCTGTTTCTGAGGGGCTTAAAGACGTTTACTCTCATGCTATTACCGCTGAAAAACTGGGCCTTTTCAAGGCTGAGTGCAAACATCGGGTTGAAGCACTGGCTACTGCGCTTGGTTTAGAGCCTGAATTTATTTCTGGTTATGTCCAGGCTGAGCTAAAGCTGTTCAAACAAATTGATAACTTTGAAGCATTATTGAAACAGCTGGAAATTACACGTAAGGATGATCAGGGACAACTCAAAAAAGTTGTAGTCGAGCTGAATGAAAATATTCGCGAGAAATTGGCGAATGAGTACTCTATCACTCTGCCTGATTCCGAAAATCTAAGTTCTGCAAAAGACATTCTGACTAACAATCTGTGCCAGGAGTTTAATGTTTCTCCAGATGAGGTGCGAAAGGTCAGAGCTTTGGCAAAAATCTCCCGGGATATGCTGGATGTACTGTCTGGTGAGCGAGTGAATTATGACGAGTTTTATGCAAGGTCCAGACAGTTTGTTGCTGGAACCTGTGTAGGTATTGGTCAGCGTCACATCGGGATACATGAAAATGTTTACGATTGGGTCATTATCGACGAGGCTGCTCGATCCATAGCCAGTGAGCTGGCAATCGCAATGCAGTCGGCAAAACGCATTCTGCTGGTTGGTGACCACTTGCAGCTCCCGCCACTGTATTCAGATGCCCACAAACAGGCTTTGGCTAGAAAGTTAGGGATTGCAAATACCGGCTCTGACCTTGATGAAGTGCTGAAAAGCGATTTTGCCAGAGCATTCAACTCTGAGTATGGAAAATGTACCAGTGCAGCTTTGCTGACTCAGTACCGAATGGCTGACCCCATTGGTAATCTGGTTTCCCAGACCTTTTATGAGGGCAAACTGGAAAATGGTGACAGACCGATTCCGAATATCTACCACTCTGCTCCTTCAGTGCTTCAGAATGTTGTGACTTGGCTTGATACATCATCCCTGGGTAGTCGCTCTCTCCACCAGAGCGACAGGGGCGTTAGTATTTATAACCGCTGTGAAGCCGATCAGATTATCCAGTTGTTAAAACAAATTTCCTCCAACGACAATTTTGTTTCTGAGTTATCCAAACTTACGGGCAAGGGAGAGGCTGCTATCGGGGTTATCTGTATGTATGGAGAGCAAAAGCGTGTACTCCGGCAGAAGTTTAACCAGGAAAACTGGAGTGAGGGGTTCAAGAGTATTGTCAAGATTGACACTGTGGACAGCTATCAGGGCAAGGAAAACAGGATCATCATTTTGTCTCTGACTCGTTCAGATAAACGACAAAGTCCTGGTTTTCTAAGAACTCCAAACCGGATAAACGTGGCCATGTCCAGAGCAATGGATAGACTGATTATCGTGGGTGATAAAAGTATGTGGACTGGCTCAAACAAGTTATTACCCTTGGGGAAAGTTGTTAGTTATATGACCGAAAAAGGCGAGAGTGACGGTTACACATTTGTGAGTGCCCAGCTTGGAGGGAAGAAAAAGTGATTAATGATAATAAAGCTACTTATCATGAAATTGACTTTCTGCTCCCCGCTCAGAGGTTCAATATCCAGTTTTCTTATGTCAGTGAGAAAGGCCTGCCATTCATTCGTGAGTTCATGTTACGCATGGTTCATGTGGCGCCAATGACACGTAATGAGATATCAACCTATTTCGGCTTGAGTAAGTTTGAAACAGAGGAGGCTATTTCTGACCTGATGGAGCGCGGAGAACTGACAATAAATGAGTTCGGTAAGCTGGCGCTGACAGAGAAGGCAAAGGATTACTTTACAGATATTGGTGACAGCCCAAAATTATCGGAAGTTTATGATGCCGCAACCTCGATTACCTATGAACTTCTCGGTTTTAACAGCATTAAGCAAGCAGGCGACAAAGCAAGCTGGCAAAATGGCATTCAGCTGAATGTTGAGAGTGCCGTACTTTCAAGAAGTGAATCAGAGGCAGGAAAACATTTTCAGATTCATTTTCATGAGCTCTTGGATAAAGGCTTTTTGCCCAAGTCAATCGATCAAAGCACTGCTAACAAGCCCAGCGTATATACAGTGAACTCAGTAAACAGGCTAAAGCAGCTACCTTTCAGACTGACATCCAGGTTTGAAATTGACATGGACGGTCTGGCTGTTGAGCAGCTGCTCCCGCTAAATATACGTCTTAAGACGTGTAATAAATCCTAAGTACACGATTTTCAAAACACGCAAAAAGG
>JAQFVO010001359.1 GCA_027942505.1 Endozoicomonas sp.
GACAACGCAATGGGCTATGCTGATTCCGGGACCATGATCTGATGACTTACCCGGAGCACCCAACCAATTGGCGGCCGCAGGTGCCGTCGATTGCTGAATCATAACCAGATCCTAAAATATTTGGCGTTTATTTTGTGCTCCCCACTGCTGTCTTTTTCAAATCACCGCAAACAACTGGCGTCTTTTCATTCACTAAACACATGTCGCCACATTGCTGAACGCACCCCACTGACACCTTAGGGCAGTGCAAGGACACCTCGGGGCAGTGGGAGGATATTGGACAAACCACGCTGCGCCAGTCTAGACAATTTTGGTTCTTAAGGCAGGAATATGAAGAAGTATCAAACTATTTCTTATTTCATTTGTAACGTGAGCACCCCCTGTGCACCAACTATTTTCACAAAAACACTCATTTCGGACACTTGAGACAGAGATTATGGCTGCGTCCAGAATAAACAGAGCCAAAAGCAGCCATCAAGATCCATCAGACGCCTCCCCCCTCAGCCGTTACGTTTTGTTTGTGGTAATAACGGCAGAGGGCAAAACTGGCCACGCCGACCAGACTCAGAGCAACAACTCCCGCCACGATACCACCTGCCAACGCCCCCGTACTCACAGCAGCTACCGGAGCCGTCAGTGCCAGCGGTACTGGCGGAGTGGATGCGGTGGTCGTTGATGCAAGGGTGGTGATATTCAAGACTCCTGCACCAGGAGTTGGCAACGCCGGACAGACAAAACGGTAACCTTTTTCAGCATCAAAATAAGGCGGTGCCACTGACTGGCAATCTTTCGTCAGCACCCGACGATCTGCAAGCCGGCAGACATGTTGCGGAACAGGCACGCAGGGCTTTTGCGTGTGCTCATTGCAACAAGAAGGTGATTTGAACTCCCCCACTGAAGAGTTACAAGCGAAGAAGTCATCACCCCCATTGACGGCCTCGCTCGTCCCGCTACCTGAGGCGTGAGCCCTGCTGTCTATAACGGTGAGATTACGAAAGTCCCCCGATATACCTCCAGCCCCAAATCCTGCATCGGCCAAGTCCCCTGAAGTAGCAGCATGGCAACCTTTGGCGGCGACATAAGCAGCACTGCCAGTAAGCCAGCCTGCTCCAAAACCGGCATCGGCATTGGTATTCGTGGTCATAATATTACTTTTGCAACATACCACTCCCTCCACCTCACCTGATGCCCACGCAGCACCCACTGCACCATGCGCGATTCTCCCGGCAGTCCTGATCAGCACCTGTCGTCCAGTGGTATTACCGACCCGCCCCTGGGGAAAGAGCCGCCCCGCACCAACAGCTGCCTGAGCACTCATACCGGAGGTTTCAACCGTACCATTGACCATCGTCGTATTGATTATGCGGCCGAACACCTTGCCTCCCCCACCAGCAGCATGGGCACGATCACCGTGGGTTCGGAGGTTAGAATTGACCAGCAGGGTGTTGGCAATCTTTGTTGCCCACCCTACCTCCCCGGCACCACCTGCAGCATGGGAACGATATTTGTTGGTAATCAGGTCAGTCGATGCCAGCACCGTGTTAGCAATGTAAGTCCCTGGAGTAGCTCTACCAGCTGCGCCACCGGCATGGGCGTTGGAGCCATGGGTGACAACCTTGCCATCAATCATCACGGTGTTGTCTATCATGCCATCAAGCTCCCCGGCTCCCCCGCCGGCATGAGAGTCATCATGGAACGTCTCAACCCTGGCATTATCCTGCCTGGTATTGTTGATGACGCCGAAGACGACTCCCGCTACGCCACCGGCATCCGAGTTTCTTCCTGTGGTTTTTGTCGTGCAATTAAACGTCCTGAAACCGTCAATGACCGACTCACCATAAACAACACCCGCCCCAATGCCGGCTGGTGCATTTGCACCGTTAGTACCAACAGTGCTGTGTTCAACGACAATATTGCCCAAAGTTGCTAAACCGAAAAGATCGCAGGCAACCACACCGACCCTTTCCCGGGAAGAAATATCAGCCCGGGTAAACCGCGCATTGTCAATTCGCCCGTTGTCGCCAAGCCGCTGGACAAAGCAGTGCCTGAGTTTATCAACGGATTGACAACGACCGTCGTATTTACCAACAAATGGGTGGGACGTGTTGCCGATCGGACCGGACAAGTTACCAGCATCGATATCGGCAAACTGGCGATAATGACCG
>JAQFVO010001397.1 GCA_027942505.1 Endozoicomonas sp.
GCGACCTCCAGCTGCATTGTTTTCAGTTTTTCAACATCTTCGGTAAAACGATTCTTCAGCCTGGCGACCAGTTGGGAATTATCAGCCCGGGCAATATCGTATGCCTCCAGCTCCCGATCTGCTGGTTTGCCCGGTATACCATCAGATTGCTGTGGTACACCACGACCTTGCGTCACCACCCGGTCGCTCATTTTGCCCGATGCCTGTTCAGGCTGACCTGATTCTGGTGGGGTCAATCGCCTGCCAGTTTCTCGTATTCGATGGGGCATCACTCTCTCCTTGACCATTCATCAGGTAACCAAGTCTCTTCAACAGCGGAACCTGTTTGTTAGTGATCAATAACGGCCGACAGCTATTAACCTTGATCAGCGCTGACAACAGGCAGAAAAGCGTTGAACGTACTGGATTTAGGCTTTCGAGACTGTCGCACAAACCAAAAAGCAAAAAGCCTTGAACCACAAAGACACGAAGGCACCAAGGAAGACTTTTTGTTTGTCGGACGTAGCTCAGGCATGCACCGAAAAACTCTGTGTGTTTGTGCCCAGGTAGTTCCCTTCTTAGCAGGACAGTTCAAACTGAAGGCATGCTGGTTGAATGCTTATTGAAAATTATTTCTTCTAATTTGCTTTTGGTATATTTTCCCAGCTGTAACCTGGCAAACGTGTCAGCAGACAACTGCGGCGACGCTGAATTTGCCACATACCCATGAGGCCTCATGACCCAGATTACTTTTTACCTGCTGGATAACCACCCGTTAAGCCCGGAACAGTTTGCCTGTCGGCTGGTTGACAAAGCCTGGCGCAGTGGCCTGCCCATGCATATCCACACCGACGATGAACACAGTTGCCAGCATATGGATCAACTGCTCTGGTCATGGCGGGAGTACAGCTTTCTACCCCACGCTATCCTTAACGACGACGACTCGGATCAGCACTGTCCAATCACTCTGGGTTTCAGACAGCCGACGACGGTCCAAAAGCCACTACTGATCAACCTCAGCCCCGAGGTGCCGGATTTTTTCAGGGACTTTTCCAGGGTCTGTGAAGTGGTGGTTCAGCACCCTGATCAGAAAGCAATTTCCAGGGCAAAATTTCGCTCTTATCGCCGGGCAGGAATAGAACCAGAAGTACATACCATGAAAGCGTTGTGAATCTTGCCGCTATCGAACTGCCCGGAGCGCTGCACGAACTGATCAGGATGACAGTTTGTGCAGCTACGTCCAACAGTCTCACTTACCACTATCGAACCTTACTCATTTTGCAAGCAGAATCAGTACATTGAACAGGAACCTGAGCTCTTCTGGCATCCAGCGCCCTCTTGAGATCTTCTTTAAGGTCCATGCGCCCGCACAACTCCAGCGGTTTCAACAACGCACCAGTGCGATGTCCCTGTTGGGCGAAGGTATGGAGCACAATCAAATAATCGGATTGTGACCCACGTTTGCCCACCACACCACGCAGCCTTTCAAGCCGATCAGACACAAATCCAAGCCTGGCAGCAAAATGCAAGTCAAAAGCCCCCATTTGATTGACCACTATTTCCAATACCAGCGGATAGTCAAAGTTGGGGTTTACTGACTCAACCGGGGTGGCTGGCAAAAATTCGACATGAATATTATCAAGAACCGTGTCCAGTTTCTTTTGATCAGACGGAAAGAGAATGTCGCACGATTTGAACCGTTGCAACTTGGTAATGCCTGGGTCAGTACCTTCGATCTCAAAATATTTTTGAAAAAACGCTGTTTTTCTCTGGTCACTCTCAGCCGTTGTCTGGATCTCGCAATATTCTGAGTAGAGTCCGCAGGCAAAGGCAAAACACCCTACGCTGCTATTGGAAATAAAGTCCAGGTCTTTTATCAGTTGGTCCAGCTTGGGGTACAGTTCACTGAAACCAGCCGGCTTAGCCAGCAAAATCTGATCCGCCTGGGTTGGAGCACTGGCGTTAAGTATCCTGATCGCGCGTTGCAAGACGCTCTTTTTTCCTTTGAACGACAAATGAGCAATCATTTCAAGCATGTCGTTGGCGAGACGCACTTCATTAAATGGCTGTTGCTGGGGATTAGGGTCGACTACGGAATAGGCTGGCGGGCTGGGCAAGTTTGACGCAAAAACGTCCATAGTTAAACCTCTAAGGTATTGGTTCAATTTTTTGCTGCACCGATGGTGCCGGCAAATCATGTTGGCCAAATCAGCGGGGGCCATGATGTAACGGCGCATCATTCGTGCTTATGGACAAAAGAACCAACTTAAAGTTCCACAAACTGTTTGCAACGTGTCTCACAGAGTTCTTTGCGCTCCGTTGGGCCAACGGCAACTTCCCGATTTAGCCTCTTGGGAGTTGTCCTGAAATAATTTCCACATTTCCAGGGACGCTACCCGCAAAAGCACAAACGGCTGGGCCTTTGCGGGTTGCAAGTTACGGGTTGCGGGTTGCGGGTTGCGGGTTGCGGGTTGCGGGTTGCGGGTTGCGGGTTGCGAGTAGAGGGTAGCGTCCTGAAATTATTTAAAGACAACTCCTCAGTGTATAATCCTGCGCTTTTCCGGACCCGGCATCCGATTTCGCTCTTGTCGAGGCAGGAATAGAGCCAGATGTACGTACCATGAAAGCATCATGAGCCTTGCAGCTACCGGATTACCAACGCCGCACGAACAAACGAATCACGACGATGATTTGCAGACGTGCAGCTACATTCAACAGTCTCAGTGACCACTGTCGTACTTTACTTTTTTGGGAGCAAAACCAGCAGATAAATCGGCAACTTTTTCGTCTAGCGCCTGCTCAAGCTTCTCTTTCAAATCCGTGCGCCCGCCATCCACTAGTGGTTTCAACAAGTCAACAGTGCGCCCTCCCTGTTGAGCGTACGTATGGAGCACAATCATAGTTCTAGATCTTGCCTCTTCACCGGGCAGCTGACTATACAGATCTTGAAGCTCTGCATCATCTGTAAATCCAAGCTTGAAAACAAAACGAGGATTCACAATGCCCATTCGATCTGCCACATGTTTGAACACCAACTGAAAGTCGAAGTCGTGGTTTACTGTCTTCACTTGGGTGCCCGGCAAGTCTTCCACTTCAATATTCTTAAGAACCCTATCAAGTTTATCTTGTTGAGGCTTGTAGAAAATGCCACACGATTTGAACAGTTGAAACTTTTGAATTCCTGCGTTAGAACCTTCAATCTCAAAATATTTCTGAAAAAATGCAGCTTTACCTTCTGCCAAACCTTTAGTGTCTCTTCTGATCTGGCAATACTCTGAGTACAGCCCACAGGCAAAGGCAAATCTACCTAAATTGTCAGGGCGAACAAATAGCAGGTCAGTTATCAGTTGATCAAGCTTGGGATACAGCACACTGAAATCAGCCGGCTTAGTCTGCGAAATCGCCCCCCCCGGGTTTGGTGCACTGGCGTCGGACGCCGTGACCACGCGATCCGTGATGCTCGTTTGAGTCGGTAGCCCAGCATTCACGTCGGGCATGGCACGGTCCACGCCACTCTCTGCTTGCTGGCGGGAATCAGGATCGACTTGTTCCAACAGTGCCGAACGATTGGAACAGACTGACGATTCCGTAAAGGATGAGCTGGTAATTGAGTCCATAGTTAAACCTCATGACAATGGTTCGGATTTTTGCTGCACAGACCCAGAGCCACCAAATCATGTAGGACAGAAACGAAGCCTCCGGTGTCTGTGCATCTTCGATGGGTGATTGGACAAAAGAACCAACTTAAAGTTCAACAAACCGGTTACAAAGTGACAAATAGAGCTCTTTGCGTCCCGTCGGGCCAACTTGATGTGGCTTCCCGATTTATCCTCACAGTGTATAATCCCCCGTTTATTCAAACCCAGCATCCGATAGGAATCGTTGGAATAGCTACTGGAACAGCAGTTATGGAAAAGACGTTCAATCCTCAAGCCATCGAGCGCACCCTCTACCAGCAATGGGAGGATAAAGGCTACTTTGCCCCGACTTGCGAGCCCCACGCCCCGTCCTACGCCATCATGATTCCCCCACCGAACGTTACCGGCAGCCTGCACATGGGTCACGCTTTTCAGGACTCCATAATGGATGCCCTGACCCGCTACCACCGCATGAAAGGGTGCAATACCCTGTGGCAAGTGGGCACTGACCACGCCGGTATCGCAACCCAGATGGTGGTTGAACGCAAGATTCTGGCCGAGGAGGGCAAAACCCGTCACGACTACGGCCGCGATGCCTTTACCGATAAAATCTGGGCGTGGAAAGAGGAGTCCGGCGATACCATTACCCGCCAGCTGCGCCGCCTGGGCGCCTCGGTAGACTGGGATACCGAACGATTTACCATGGACAGCGGTTTTTACCGCGCCGTGCAGGAAGTGTTTGTCCGTTTATACGAAGATGATCTGATCTACCGGGGCAAGCGTCTGGTCAACTGGGACCCGAAACTGCACACCGCCATCTCTGACCTGGAAGTGGAAAACAAAGAGATCAAAGGTCATATGTGGCACCTGCGTTATCCGCTGGCCGATGGTGAGCAAACCGCCGATGGCAAAGGCTACATCGTGGTCGCCACCACCCGGCCGGAAACCATGCTTGGCGATACCGGCGTGGCAGTTAATCCGGACGACGAACGCTACCAGGCGCTGATTGGTAAAGAGATCATCCTGCCGCTGGTCAACCGTCGTATACCCATTGTCGCCGATGAACACGCTGACATGGAAAAAGGCACCGGCTGCGTCAAAATCACCCCGGCCCACGACTTTAATGACCATGAAGTGGGCAAGCGCTGCCAGCTGCCCATGGTCAACGTGATGACCCTGAACGGTGATATCCGTCAGCAGGGTGAGGCTTATAATACCGACGGCACAGTTAACAACACTGTCGACACCACCATCCCCGAAGCCTACCGGGGGCTGGAACGCTTCGTTGCACGCAGGCAGATTGTGGCTGACTTTGACGCCCTTGGCCTGCTGGAAAAAATAGACGACCACACGCTGATGGTGCCCTACGGCGACCGCTCCGGCGTGGTCATTGAACCATTACTGACCGACCAGTGGTTCGTGCGCACTGCACCGCTGGCCGGACCCGCCATTGCCGCGGTGGAAGATGGCCGTATTCAGTTTGTGCCTAAACAGTACGAGAATATGTACTTCTCCTGGATGCGCGATATTCAGGACTGGTGCATCTCCCGCCAGCTGTGGTGGGGCCACCGCATTCCGGCCTGGTACGACGAGCAGGGCAACGTCTACGTTGGCCGCAATGAAGACGAAGTACGCAGCAAGCACAACATTCCTTCCCCAGTGGTGCTGACCCAGGATGATGATGTACTGGACACCTGGTTCTCCTCCGCGCTGTGGACGTTCGGCACCCTGGGCTGGCCAGAGCAGACTGATCGTCTCAAGACCTTCCACCCCACTGATGTACTGGTGACCGGTTTTGACATCATCTTCTTCTGGGTTGCCCGGATGATTATGATGACCATGCACTTCATGAAAGACGACGACGGTCAGCCACAGGTACCGTTCAAGTATGTCTACGTCACCGGCCTGATTCGTGACGAGCATGGTGAGAAGATGTCCAAGTCCAAGGGCAACGTCCTCGACCCGCTGGATATGATTGACGGCATCGACCTTGAATCACTGGTCGCCAAACGTTGTGGCAACATGATGCAACCCCAGCTGGCCGAAAAGATCGAGAAGCGCACCCGCGCCACCTTCCCCGAAGGCATCGCGGCCCACGGCACCGATGCCCTGCGCTACACCCTGTACTCCCTCGCCTCCACTGGCCGGGACATCAACTGGGATATGAACCGGCTGGAAGGCTACCGCAACTTCTGCAATAAAATCTGGAATGCCGCCAACTATGTAAAAATGCACACCGACGATCAGGATACCGGCCTGAACAACGAGCCGGTGCAGCTGACGCTGGCCGATCGCTGGATTGTCTCGCGCCTGCAGCGGGTTGTGACTCAGGTGGCGAAAAACTTTGCTGAGTTTCGTCTGGATCATGCGTCGCAAAATCTCTACGATTTTGTCTGGAACGAGTACTGCGCCTGGTATCTGGAGCTGTCCAAGCCGGTGCTGTGGCATGACGACGCCCCGGCAGCGCAAAAACGGGGTACCCGCCGTACGCTGGTGACGGTACTGGAAAGCATTATGCGCCTGATGCACCCATTTATGCCGTTTATCACCGAGGAGATCTGGCAGAACATCAAGGCCAGTGCCGGTGTTTCTGGTGACACTCTGATGCTGCAAAGCTGTCCGGTGGCAGACCCGGCGCTGATTGACGAGAGTGCCGAACAGGATATTGAGTGGCTCAAGTCGTTCATTACCGGCATCCGTAACATCCGTGCGGAACTGAATATTGGCCCGAGCAAACCGCTGAATGTACTGCTGCGCAACACCTCGGCAGACGACACTGCCCGTCTCAACAACAACCTGACCTTCCTCAAGTCGCTGGCGAAACTCGAGTCCATCAAGGTGCTGGCAGCAGGCGAAGAAGCCCCCATGGCGACAACGCAACTGGTTGGTGCCATGGAGGTACTGGTGCCTGTGGCCGGTCTGATCGACAAAACCAAAGAGGAAGCCCGTCTTAACAAGGAGATTGAGCGACTGGCTAAAGAAGTCGCTCGCTTTGAGGGCAAGCTGAACAACGACAAGTTTATTAGCAAAGCGCCGGCTGATGTTGTGGCCAAAGAGCAGACGAAAATGGCTGAGGCTCAAGCGGCCAAAGAGAAATTGACGGAGCAGCTCGAAGCAATCAAAGCGTTGTAAAAGACTGTTAACCATTAATGAAGCTGCCCACTGCCCAAAAAGCTGAACCGCTTTTACGGGCAGCGGGTCGCGCCCCGAAAAGAAGGGAACCAGAAAGAACACAAAAGCGCTTCCCCCATTCAAATTGACTGAGCAGTTAATAATTGAAGGAGAAAAAACCGGGATCAAAAGCCAACGTCAAAAATAAACCAGGTCAGGCCTTACATTTTGCATAATATCTGTCGTTTATAGTGGTATAAAGGTATTTGCTCGATGAATAACCTGAACCAGGCTTATTGACATTACCAGCGACCTGACCACCACCCTCATCAGTCAGGTGTTCACTTTCAAAAAGTTTCACATCACAATTATGAATGGTCATAGATTTTTTATACTCTTTTTAGCATAAATATTGGTGGGTTATTGGTTATTTATGAGAGGAACTATTAATGAGCAGAAGAAGTCTCAAGTTGCTACCAGATAACTTAAAAACTCTGTAACTCAATGACTGATTCATATTTCAACTTGCAAAACTTGCAATCGGACTTCTACACGGCTTGTGACGCTGACATATACGACAACGGGTTATCTTGGAATGGAAGTACACAAGAAAGTTCTGTCGCATTCGCAAAGCAAGTGAAAAACCTTACCAAACAATTATTTAACCACCTCAATACCAGATGAGAATGAATATTACCACAGATTCAGTGACTCCCCTTTCGGG
>JAQFVO010001414.1 GCA_027942505.1 Endozoicomonas sp.
AAAGACGATTTTCGGCAACTGAGTATCTGGCGCATATTCGTTGTGTTGCAGGAGGTTTGGAATACCAATGTGATAACAATGACCAATAAGGAAGCGGCATGTCAAAAATTACCGGTTGCTTTACCCAGCGGTCATTTCCTGCATATATGGGATAACGGCTGAGCCTTTGGTAGTTTCTTAATTGGTAATTTCCTGAAGTAATGTGCTTTTTGATAGTGGATGATCATAATGCTGATAATGATCGGATGCTTGATTTGTGATTCATGATCTTGCTGGGTGTTTATTTAAAGGAAAAAATGGAAAAGAAAAAAGGAAAGAAAAAAGGACACCCATAAATTAATGGCACTGACTTAAGCTTGAAAGCCCTGTAAACATTTGGATTGATACAGGTTGAGAGATTTGAATTGGAACCACAAAGCACACAAAGAGCACCAAGAAGAGCTTTTCTTTTCCTTTGTGCTCTTTGCCGTGAAAGAAAATTGCCACGGAGGCACACAGACACGGAGAAGAGAAAAAAGCTTTTCCTCTGTGTCTCCGTGACTAAAGCTTTCATGACAGAGGGTGACGAACCATCGTCATGAACATTTGCGGCCCCCTCCTTAACGAGGATGGCAGCTGGCTGGTACTGTTGACCTTTCAGCCGCCCATGGATGACCACCCACAGAAGGAGTGCTAGAAACTGGATGTTCTGCTTTTGAAATCAGCCACCACATCGTTGCTATCAAACTTGATGATCAAGGTGATCATTCTGGAGGTTGACTCAAAACCAGCCACCTCAGCCGACTTGCCAGCAAGAATGACACTCCAGGCACCGGACTGGCTTGAGGATTGCGATACCTGGGCAGCGCGCTGGTAAGTCCATACCTCACGGCCGGCGCCATCGCGGGTGGTGATGTTGGGTGATCCAAAGTTTTCAATCACCTGAGACTTGGTCGTCTGGCCAATGGTCAGGTTCATTTGGACGTTACCCTGAGTCAGCCGGGAATTACGTTCGGCCATCGGCTGCAAAGGAGTGACACAGCCACCAAGCACCGCACAGACCACAAGAATTAACAGTTTTTTTGTTGGCATGACTCGCACCGGTATTCATTGTCAGTGTTTTTGTTAGTTCCAGTTGCTGCTGCACGCTGTACTCGTTGACAATCGCGCACCCACCATCTTTGACACCATTTACCCCTTCAAGTTCTATCACCTTGAAAATTTATTAGTTATTTCTCTTCAGTCACTTCCTTGTCTGCCCCCAATCCACCATCCTTTTTATTTATCGCTCGCTTGATCAGGACGGGAAAATTGCTTCCGTTTTCTGGTTGACCCAGCAAAGAGGAGGACACTGATGATAATGCGGCTCTTTTTTTATCAGCTGCCAACTCTCCTTTTTCCCTTGCCAACCCTTCACTAATGCCTTGTCTTAAAGCTGCTCGATAGGCGTATGACCTCGCATTCCTTATGGCTTGAAAGAACTTCCCTTGATCAGATGCGCGGTACCTGGCCATGGTCGTCTTGCCTTTTTCGGATAGCGCGTACCTGGCTTTAATTAAGGCCTGGCGCAGCCTGCCCTTATCAGATTCTAAGTATCTGGCCCTGGCCTCCTTGCCTTTTTCAGACCCAGCGTATCTGGCTCTGGCCAGCGTACGCCTGATGGATGCATCGTATCTGACTCTCACTGGCTTGCGTTTTTCGGATACGTAGCATTTGGCATTGCTTACCTTGCATCTTTCTGAAAGACCAGCCTCTTGAAGCGTGACGGGCATAGATTCACCAGAGAGAGAAGATTCAGTCACTTTAAACCGGACAGTTTCATTGACAACTTTCTGTTGTGTGTCTTTTTTCAACGGCCCAATCAACCCCAGTTCACGGTCAGTGGGTGGTGAATGAGAGATTGAAAAACCATTCAGTGGGCATGAAGACCCGGGGTTTTCCTGATCTGCCTGCCCAACTGAATAGGCAGAATGAGGGGAATTAAGCATCTGCACAGAGTATCCGAAACCGGTCAGCTGTGAAATGGAAACTTCAGCCAGCAAAAGCAGAGGGTTTTTTTCCAATTCCTGTGAACAGGGCAAGCAAGAAGTGGATAAACCTAAGTCAGGACCGTTCATTGAGTTATTTCTAACTTACACCTTGGAACCGCTGACCACTCTTTCGTATAAAAGTTCCTTCCTTTCACAATCCATCAACTGTTTATGTCAACAAGGCATAAAAATTTGCTACGGCCATTAACAATAAACTTATTGGCAGCAACAGTTTTTCCGTAGCCAGATAATCATCCGTTCACCCAGCTCAGCCCGGAGGCCGATGCAGAGCCCGTGGCCACCCAAAGTCCCGGTAGCGTTTATATTTTTCCTTATTTGTCAGGCACTTCTGTCAAGACTCGATGTGACTATGGTGCTGATTAAATTCAGTATTAAGCCGGTATTTGAGAATGCCTGAATCCGGAATCAAAAAAACGACAATGACAAACAATTAAAACATCTTCATAAATATGATCCGGCAGTAGTATCTGCGTTTCCCAATCCTTCTCTCGGTCCTGAATAAAGTATCTATACTTGTCTCACTCAATCGCATTCATTAATTAAACAGGTGATTACTTTGTCCAGTTTCAAGCTCTCCGTATTGTCCTGTTCTATTGCATTACTCAGCTTACCTGCTTCAGCCATGGACCGCAGCATGCCATTTATTAATGACGCCGTAGTTAATGGCAGGGTTCAGACCCTCTACTTTAACGAGGAGAACACTTCTGAGAACACAACACGCGGGGCCTGGACCGCTGCTGTGTGGCTCAATGGCGAAACAGGCTATATCGCTGATGTTCTCAATGTTGGCGGTTCTGCGTACCGATCAGCAAAAGTGGATATGAAAGCTGATAATGTTAACTCTGGTAATTTGCTCACTGCTGATGATGATGAACCCATTGGTAAACTCGGCCAGGCCTGGGTCCACATCAAGTTACCGCAAGCCTACGAGGGCGTTAATGCCGGCATCAAAGCCGGGCGTCAGGTGGTTGATGCAGGCCTGCTTTCAACCTCTACCGGGCGTTCTGTTCCCAGTGGCTTGCAAGGAGTCAACGCCTCACTGGACATTGGTGGATTCAATGGCGGGATCGGCTGGTTTAACCGGGTCAGTGAAAGAACTCAGTCCGGTTTCCATCATGTGATCAACGATTCAAAGGACAAAAAAACAATTGACTGGCTTATCGGTACACAGCTGAGCTACACCTTCGAACTGGAAGGCAAGAGAAGCCTTGAGTTGCAATACAATAATGGTATAGCAAAGGATTTCGTTATCGGTCACAACGGTAACGTCATCTTCACCACACCGATGCACAATGACTCCACCTTAACGCTGGGTGGCTTGTACTACTACGCCAAAAAACATGGTGATCTCTGGATCAATTCTGGCTTTAACAATGATGCACAGTCCGGCAACCTGTACGCAGTTCTGGAAAGCGGACCATGGACGTTTAATGCCGGCGTCAGCTACTCCAAAGCAAAATTGACTCAAGGCCTGGGATCCTACTATGACCAGTTCGGCGCAAATACCCACGGTACCTTCAATTCGACTACCGCCGCTATCTTTTCCAACTTTAATTTTGACGATGAGACCGCGTGGGTGCTGGGCGCACAATACGACTTCAGCAGGTTTGGTCTGGAAGGGCTATCTCTGGGCTATAACTTCTTCCACGGCTCAGGCATGAAGGTTAGTAGCAACGGCTCAGAGCAAAGCGTTCGAGAGTCAGAAAATGATCTGACCCTGATCTACAACTTCCCGCAACCAGAACTGAAAGGCCTGGAACTGAAGGTGACATATGTTTACTACACCAACAGCGAGGCCATGGTTGTGCCAAGTGGCCAGGGCGAACAGAAAAATCTGAGAGCCTACCTGATTTATCGTTTTTCCATTTAGGTGAACAACCAGGCGGCAAAGATCACATCATCTTGTTTTAGTCGATCAGGTTCTTGTCGCTGGTATTGTCAGATGAGTGCAAGTATCTGGTCACCCTGTTGATGTGCTGTCTCAATTGACCTGCGTGCTCATCCCGGGCACCTGTAATTCTTGTTATCTCATCATCGACGGTAGCAAAATCCAGTACATCAGCAGGAAACCAGTCAGCCTGCAAACGGTACACATAAATGCCATTACCATCCGGCAGGTTGGCCAGCGTTAGCGCCTGACTGGCAGCACTCTCACCCAGGGCAGGATGCTGCTCTTCCGGAAAATCAGCCTGATTATCACTAACACTCAAACCGATACCGATATGTGCCCTGGCAACACTCATGGCTCCAGCTTGTTCTGTCAGTGCTTCAATCATCAGGCAGCAAAATACAGCTGCTGTCGTGTATAACAGACCATCTGCACGGGTGCTGGCAAAACGCAGGTAAGCATTGCCCTCAGGGGTGTATGTGACTTCTGCATCGTAGCAGCTTGCCGACTCTCTGATGATTTCGCTGTGCACGCGCAAAATATCCTGAAGCTCCCAGGGCGCAAGCAACTGCTGTAGTCTGGCCAGATTTTTAACTTTAATGACCGCAATAACGGCCGTTTCCTCCTGATCGATCGCCTCCTGCTCAGGTTCGGTCAGGTTCTTATCCAGCAGTCTCTGTTCCACAAAAGCCGATATTCGGGCAATTTCACCCACAAGCTGTGGTGAGGGTGTATTCGCTTTTGGAAAAATACCAGTTAACTGTCGCTCAATAAGCTTCAATCGGACAGTCATGCCAGAAGCGTAAAAATACCACAGCACCAACCCCACCAGCAGCACGATAAAACCAAGGGCAACAATCACACTGAGTGCTTCTTTGGGCTTTTGGCTCAGGAGCATCTGGTTCAGCGAGATTCGAACATAGCCTGCGATGACATCCTGATAGTGAATAGGGGATGAGTATACCGGAAAAGTCACATCAGCCCGGGCCGTTTTCGAGGTGGCCTGAGCAATCAGTTGATTATCGATGCTGTAAATGCCAGCCTCTGCTACGTACGGATTGTGTACCAACTGATTAAGCAACACGCTAATACTCAGCCGGTCACCAGTGACCAGCATATCCGTCGCAGCACTGGCCGTTTGCGCACTGAGTACCTGACCAATGCTGTCGCCCTGGTGTTGGCTTGAGGCATTAATCTCGTTACTGATGACCAGACAGGTACTGACTGTCACAGTGGTCATCAACACGGTGAACAGGACCATAAGCTGGGTCTGAAAAGTAAAACCGGACGAAAACCAGTCAAACAGATCCCTCGTGATCAGACGCTTCTTCAAAAGACAGACTCCTGGACGGGTAAGAAAAAGGCAGCTAAAAGAGTTCTCTATCCTACCAGATCACCTCGTGCTTTCCTCACTCTCCCGGCATCAGCCTCCTCGAGACGCTTTAGATTGCCATAGGCATCACAAGGATGAACCACAACATTTTCTACTTTGACGACACAGGTAACTGTATTACATTCAGGCCAGCCAGGAGAACAGATAAAAAAACAGTGGTGGCCCGGACATGACAATACGTTCTACTTCTTACACGTCAGTAGACAACATTTTTTTAATCAGTATCACCGGTCAGAACCAACCGGGTGTCGTCGCATCGATCACGACTATTATGGCCAGATACGCCCCACAAATTCTTGATGTGGCGCAGTCGGTAATCCATGACACTATTCACTGGTGCATGCTGCTATGCCTTGATGACAGAGCCTTACTCGACACTCTGGAGGATCACTGCCAGCAGTGCGACCTGGCTTTTTACCCGCAGCAGTTATCGACTGCTGAGGCTGAGCACTGGCTGTCAGAACAAGTCAGTCGTCGTTTTATTTTGACACTGATATCACCTGCGGTAACGGCAGAGCAGATCAGCGCAGTCTCCAATATGAGCATGAGACACGGTTTCAGTATTGAGCACATCGCTACTCTGGGCGGCCCAAGATATCAGCGCAATGGCCACCTGTCGTGTCTGGAATTTACTCTGGCTGGCAGTACTACACACTACCGCGCTTTGCAGGCTGAGTTACGCGAGCTGACCACTGAGCTCAATGCCGACATTGCCTTGCAAAGCCTCACTGCCTACCGAAGCAATCGACGGCTGATTGTTTTTGATATGGACTCCACCCTGATCGAGGCAGAGGTCATCGATCTGCTGGCACAGGCCCACGGTGTTGGCCCCCGGGTTGCGGCCATTACCGAACAGGCCATGCGTGGCGAACTGGATTTCAACCAGAGCCTGACTCAGCGTCTGGCCATGCTCAAAGGGCTGGATGAGTCAGCACTTGCTGAAATTGCACTGCAACTGCCGTTAATGGCCGGCGCCGAACGGCTGATTAAAACGCTGAAATCGTTCGGTTATCGCACGGCAATTATTTCCGGTGGTTTTACCTACTTTGCCCGGCATCTGCAAACAATGTTAGGGATTGACCACGCCTATGCCAACGAACTGGAGATTGTTGCCGGCCAGCTGACCGGGCGAGTGCTCGGTACAGTTGTCGATGGTCAGCGCAAGGCAGAGCTGTTACGGCAAATTGCCGCAGCCGAGGGCGTCAGTCTGGCGCAGGTCATCGCCGTCGGTGATGGTGCCAATGATCTGCCCATGCTCAGTATTGCCGGGCTGGGTATCGCTTTTCGGGCCAAACCGCTGGTACAGCGCGAGGCACCTCAGGCCATTTCGACCCTTGGGCTGGACAGTATTCTCTACCTTCTGGGCTGCAACGAGAGCGAGTTTGATGAGTGACTGGATAAGCTGGCAGGATTACTGCCCATACTGCGGTGAACCCATCGAGTTGCTGCTCGACCCGGGGTTTGCCGACCCTGATGCGGCACTGGTTTACAGCGAAGACTGCCAGGTGTGCTGTCGTCCGATTGTGGTCACGCTTAGCATTGATGATCAGGGCAACTACGACTGCCAACTGCAGATGGAGTCTGATTCCTGAACGAGGAGATATCCGTACCATGTTAACTGTAAGGAGCAAGCTTCTGCTGGCAACTGTCGCAATGGCGCTTTGCCTGACCGGCAGAGCCTCAACGGCCTCGTGGCAGGAGACTGTCGATCAGGCTCGGGGGCAGACCGTCTTCTTCAACGCCTGGGGCGGCAGTGAACAGATCAATGACTACATTGACTGGGCTGCCGACCAGGTGCGCCAGCGTTACGGTATCCGCCTCAAACACGTCAAAGTTGCTGACGTGTCCAGCGTCGTCAGCCGTATCCTGGCGGAAAAAGCGGCCGGGCGCACAGAGCAGGGCACAGTCGATCTGATGTGGATTAACGGCGAAAACTTCCAGGCCATGAAACACAACAACCTGCTGCACGGGCCTTTTGTCACCGAGCTGCCATCATTTCAGGGTGTTGACCCGGTGCAGAAACCCACCACGGTCATCGATTTTGGTGAGCCGGTGGATGGTCTAGAGGCGCCCTGGGGCATGGCTCAGCTGGTGTTTATTTATGACCAGAAGAGATTGTCTCGATTGGCCGCCAAACCACCCACCAGCGCTGCCGAGCTGCTTGAATTCGCCCGCAGACATAAAGGGCGTGTCACCTATCCATTGCCGCCTGATTTCACTGGCACCACCTTTCTCAAGCAGTTATTAAGCGAACTGACGACAGACCCTGATGCGCTGTTAAAGCCGGTGGACAAGGCAAACTTTGCTGCCGTCACATCACCGTTGTGGCGCTATCTGGACCAGCTACATCCGCTACTGTGGCGCGGCGGCAAAACCTTCCCGGCGAACAATTTGCTGATGACCCCGATGCTGGACGACGGTGAAATTCTACTGTCCATGAACTTCAACCCGGCCTACGCCAACTCAGCCATCGCCAGCGGTGAGTTGGCAGAAACGGTACGCACCTATATACACGACAAAGGTTCATTGGCTAACAGTCACTTCCTGGCCATTCCCTTCAACAGCAGTGCCACTGCCGCTGCCCGGGTGGTCATTAACTTTTTGTTATCACCCGAGGCTCAGGCACGCAAGGCCAACCCGGATGTCTGGGGTGATCCGACAGTACTGAGCATGGACCGACTGCCCCTGGCCCAGCGCACACTGTTTAACCAGTTACCAACGGGTCCGGCAACGTTGCCATCACAAGCCCTGGAGAACATCCTGCCAGAACCCCACGGCTCATGGACTGTCGCTCTGGAAAAAGCCTGGTTAGCCCGATACCGCTGAACAATGGCTGTGCCAGTGCACAACAAGCGTAGAGATTTGCACAAAATTACGGTTCCAGTGAACAATTAACCCTGTGGTCAGTCTACTTGTTGCAGTCATTACAATGTAATCAACAGGAGAAGATGTATGCAGCCACTGAGCAAGCACACTCCATCAACACTGGCGCCCAGAGTTCATGATTATATTTCGCAGACGTCCAACAATACCCACGAAGCCTGGGCCAAAGGAATTGCGTTTGGTTTTCGTGACTGTCATATCTGGCACGGTCTGAACCTGAAGGAGCTGCGTACCCCCAGGAACGACACCCATAAACACCCCTTAAAAGACGACTGCTACGTTCGTATAAGTCAGCAAACGTCAAGAGCGTCGGCCAAGGCCAGGAGGGACCTGAAGCAAACTTTCAGCAATGACTTTCGAAAAGCACGCGAGTACGACAAGTTCAGGACTGATGACGTGGTCACCCCCTTCCTGGAGTACGATACCTTCATACACCGGGCGGCACAGCTAATCCCTCCGGGCAGAACCATTCCCGAGTGCATTTTCAGCCCGTTTGTTAACGACATAAAAAGCTGGCCCCGAAATCATGCCGAGGTGAAAAAGTCACTGTCCTGGCTGGCGAATAAAATGACCGAGTGTCAGGGGCAACATTCGCTGTTCTTATTGCTGGCAACATGGGTCGAACTAAGCAATGCCACGGCCATGCAGAGGCTGGGCTGTAAGAGTTTGCAGAGCAAGCCCTATTTTGACTGGTCAGAGGTTTTTGCCTACACCAACCCCGGTTTGCTGCCATCTGCCAGTGCCTCCTCCCCGGCGCCCGCCGTTGCCGCCAGCAAAAGAGCCTTTACCCCGATGACCCCTGCCACCCTCGCGGTACCAATTTCAGTGTTGAGGGCAAAGCCGCCCGCTGCCAGGCCAGACACACCGGAAGTCGACGTTGTGTCGCCAAAAGAAACCAAGTCCGGTCGACGCATCAAACCAAGGGCCGCTCTGAAAATTGAATTTCCACCGCCCAAAAAACGCAAGCTCAACGATAAGCACTTATAACAAGCGGGCTACTTGTCCCTCACCGGGCACCCCTAGCCGGGCGCCCCAAGCCGGGCGCCCCAAAAACCTCCAAATCCACCACACTCAGTTGAACGACAACAAGACAGTCGTGTGCAAACATCTTCCACCCAAAAGCCAACGCATCAGATCAGTTTTGCAACGACATTCCAGTGCTTATTCCTGGCAGCAACCATTAAAGCTATCTCACCATCCGCTACCCTTGCTCCCACTTCGGCACCGCTCGCCAGCAGGAGTTCGACCACCTCTAGCTTCCCGTTGCCGGCTGCCAACACCAGGGCTGTCTCGCCATTAGACCTGGCGTCATTGACCCTGGCTCCCTTCTCAATCAAGAGCCTGGCGACCTGAGACTGGCCATACAGGGCTGCCCACATCAGGGCCGTGAAACCGCTAACCATGGCACCATTGACCTTCGCCCCCTTCTCAAGCAGGAGCCTGGCAACCTCCAATTCCCCGCTCAGGGCTGCCGACATCAGGGCTGTCCAGCCGTCAGCCATGGCATCATTGACGTTGGCACCTGCATCAATCAAGAGTCCGGCAACCGCCAACTGCCCGTTCTCGGCTGCCGACATCAAGGCTGTCCAGCCGTCAGCCATGGCACCATTGACGCTGGCCCCCCCATCAATCAAGAGTCCGGCAACCACCAGCTGCCCCTTCTCGGCTGCCGACATCAGGGCTGTCCAGCCATTAACCTTGGCGTCATTAACCCTGACTCCCCGCTCAAGCAGGAGCCTCACAACGTCGACATGCCCGTTATCGACTGCCGACATGAGGGCTGTCCAGCCATTGGGCCTTTGGATATTGACCCTGGCCCCATTCTCAATCAACAGCCTGACAACCTCTAAGTGCCCACAATTGGCTGCCAGCATCAGGGCTGTCCAGCCATTGACCATGGCATCATTGACTTGAGCTCCCTGCTCAATCAAGAGTCTGACGACCTCTAACGGCCCATTCCGGACTGCCATCATCAGAGCTGTCGAGCCTTTGAGTTCGCCGGCATCGCTCCACTGGGCATTAAGCCTGACCCCCTTCTCAAGCAACTGCCTGACAACCTCTAATTGCCCCATATGGGTTGCCAGCATCAGGGCTGTCCAGCCACCGGGCATACCAACATTCACATCGCACGCTTTTGCCAACCTGAGACTGACCAGCTCCGGGTCCCCTGTGTGACAGGCATCAAAAAACGCCTTGTCAGGGAAGAATTCGTCCGGGTAGGTTTCGCCGGTATCCTCATTCACCACAGGCATCGGGTCCTGTCGGCACATGGCGCAACGCCGTGCACCTGAGGGCTGGGAAATAAAAGACTTCGCAATGCACTCCAGGTGGTAGCGATGGCCGCAACAGGCTTTGACAACAGCAGACACCACATCACGGCCGTGAAAATCGTTACAACAAATGGGGCAGGGATCGTCCTGTACGGGTACAGAAGATCCTTTTGGAGACGGGGAACAGCAACGAGTATCCATCGTCAAAACAACCGTATCTGCCAGATTAGGGATACAGGGTAGGGACTCTGAGGCGAGGCGGAACAAAAAAATACTCTGAGGCAGGGGTGGAACAGGCTCTACTACACGGGCCAGAAGCGATAGAAAGAAGGTGACCTTGCAGGCCAACATTACCGGATAACGCCAGCAGGTCGAGTTATGAGGTGGTAACCGGTTCCCGATTGGCTGCCGCTTCAGTCAGAAAGCTGACAACATCGCGGTGCCCTTGCCGGAGCGCCCACATCTCGGCCGTCAAGCCTCTGGTCGTCACATCATGAACACTGGCGCCGTTCTCAACCAGAAGCCTGACAACCTCCAATTGCCCTTTCTGGGCTGCCCAAATAAGGGGTGTCGAGCCATCAGTCGTGGCAACATTGACATCGGCCCCCTGTACAATGAGGAGCTTAATCATCTCTGATTGCTTCCTCTGTACCGCCCACATCAGGGCTGTCATGCCATTGACCATGGCACCATTAACCTTGGCCCCGGCCTCAATCAGGAGCCTGGTAATCTCTGACGAACCGCTCTTAACTGCCAACATCAGGGCTGTGCAGCCGATAGCCGTGTCACCATTGACATTGGCCCCCTTCTCAAGCAGGAGTCTGACCACCTCTAGCTGCCCTTTCCAGGCCGCCAACATCAGGGGTTTAAGGCCACGAACCATGGTACCATTAACATTGGCTCCCTTCTCAATCAAGAGTCTGGTCATCTCTAATAGTCCTTCCTGGGCTGCCCACATCAGAGCTGTGAAGCCGTTATCCGAGACACTATCGACATTGGCCCCCTGGTCAATCAGGAGTCTGGCCATCTCTGGGTTTTTGCTCAGGACCGATAACATCAGGACAGTGAAGCCAGAAACCGTGTCATTGACATCGGCCCCCGCCTCAATCAAGAGCCTGCCGGCCTCCAATCGCCCGTACCGGGCTGCCGATATCAGGGCTGTCCAGCCGTTGGGCTTGGCATCATTGACATTGGCCCCTGCCGCGATCAGGAACTTGACCACCGCTGAATGCCCTGGCCGGGCCGCTGACATCAGGGCTGTCCAGCCATCAACCATGGCACCATTGACCCGGGCCCCCTTCTCAATCAGGAACTCAACCACCTTTAGCGACCCAGACTCGGCTGCCAACATCAGGACTGTCCCGTTGCCAGCCATCGGTTCGTCAACGTTAGCCCCCTTCTCAAGAAGGAGCCTGGCAACCTCGAACTGACCTTTCTGGAGTGCCAGCGTCAGGGCTGTAGAACCAATTGCCGTGACACCATTGGCGTTGCTTCCTTGTGCCAGCCTGAGCCTGACCGACTCCAGATTCCCA
>JAQFVO010001419.1 GCA_027942505.1 Endozoicomonas sp.
GCTCAGGCAAAAAATACAAGCAGTGTCATGGCAAACTGAACTGATTTCAGTCAGTCTTGTTGCGATGCGGGTCAACCCTTGGGTTGGCCCGTTTTTGTATTAGCAAAAAAACACCGATGGAGGCAATCATGGCCACCGGCCCCGGAGATTGGCAAGCTGTTCCAGTCAGAGGCTTTCGCATGGGAACGACAATGGCGGGAATTCGCCATGACGGGCGACGTGACCTGGTGGTAATGGGGTGGGATGCGGGTAGCTCAGTGGCTGGCGTATTTACCCGCAACCGTTTTTGTGCGGCCCCGGTACTGCTCGCCCGCGAACGACTGCGCTGCGATCCCCGTTACTTTCTGGTCAATACTGGCAATGCCAATGCCGGCACCGGCGAGGCAGGACTATTGGCAGCCAGACAAACCTGTGCGGTGTTGTCTGACCTGTCGGATGTTGACGAGTCGCAGGTACTGCCATTTTCCACTGGTGTCATTGGCCAACCCTTGCCTGTGGATAAGATTGGTGCAGCTATTCCACTGGCGTTAGCTGATCTCAGGGAGGATAACTGGCCGCACGCTGCCCGGGGTATTATGACCACCGATACCCGCTCGAAAGGCTGTACGCGACAGTTTAATTATGCTGGTGTAACCTGCACTGTGTCGGGCATTAGCAAAGGTGCCGGAATGATCAAGCCGGATATGGCGACCATGCTCGCCTATATTGCCACCGATGCGGCTGTTGAGCAGGCCTTCTTGCAGCAAATAATGACCGAGATCACCAACCAGTCTTTCAACCGTATTACCGTTGATGGTGATATGTCTACAAACGACAGCTTTATGGTAGTTGCTACCGGCGCAGCCGGGAACGATATGATCTCTTCCAGAGGCTCTGAGCTGGCTAAAAAGCTTATTATTGCCCTGCGAGAAGTCGCTGTTGAACTGGCCCAGGCTATCGTCCGTGATGGCGAAGGAGCCAGTAAATTTGTCACAGTACGTGTAGAAGAGGCTAAAACTCGCCAGGATGCCCTTGCCGTTGCTTACGCAGTTGCCCACTCACCCCTGGTTAAAACAGCACTGTTCGCCAGTGACCCCAACTGGGGAAGAATTCTTGCCGCGGTGGGTCAGGCTCCCGTTGCCTGTATGATCATTGATCGGCTATCCATCTGGCTTGATAAGTTGCCCATTGTTGAGCATGGCCAGCTGGCGGCACAGTATAACGAAGAGGCTGGGCAGCAGGTGATGGGGCGCAGCGAGATTATGATCCGTATTAACCTCGGTGTCGGCAGTGCCACAGAGGAGGTCTGGACGACTGACTTGTCTTATGAGTACATAAAAATTAATGCCGATTATCGCAGCTGACAGATACCCTGAACGTGTTCTTTGATTATTTGCTGATTTTTATCCTCGCCACAAGTTCATCGAAGGGAAAGAGAAAAAGAGTACACCCGTTTTTTCCAGTCAGGAAATGCACGGCTGTCCTGTCGACAGGGAAACCCGGGACCAGTCTTGTCAAAAAGAAAGATCTGCTCTCGCCAGTTTTTTTACAGCTTATTTATGCCCTTCAGCTTTTATTATTGAGGAATTTATACTGCTGATTGGTGTCTTAAGTCTAAAGTCACGAATGCAGACCAAAGCGATGAAGGATGTCAGAGGTAACACACCAGATTTTGCATTTACTTGTTCCATCTGCATGAATGACGGGCATATCAGAGGACAGCATGACAGTGGCCATTCGCTGGTCGAAGCTTCTTGCCCGGAAACCCATGTTTTCCACTTGAAATGCATCACCCAATGGCTTGATGGTGAACAGCAGGCGGTAAAAGCTCTTGATGAACGCCAATGCAGTCACTGCCTGACTCCCGGGCTGCCATTGATTCGTATGGACGGTCCCAGTGTGCTCGATGACGAATCACCGTATTGTGAATCCATGATGCTAATTGCCTGCCGTAGCGGAAATCTGAAAACACTGAAAATGCTTCTGCGCGAAAAGGCAGAGCTGGTCAACTGGAGTTTTCGTTCGGCGCTCACCGGTCATCGCGAATACCCGTTAGCTGTTGCCATAGAGTGCGGACATACTCAATTTGCCCAGGCGTTGATCGACGCCGGTGCCGACGTCGATGCCGCCGACCACGATGGTGAGACACCCCTGCACATTGCTGCCCGCAAAAGCTGTACCGGGGACTTCGAGATGCTGATCAGGGCCGGAGCAAATAGCAACAACGTACTGCGCACCGCTGTCCGGGAGGGCAATACTGAACTCCTTGAATACCTGGTTAACACTCATCCCAGCGGGCTTGAACTCAATGACGCCTTATGCCAAGCCGCAGAACAGGGGCAAGTGCAATGCCTTGAACGTCTTATCAAGGCGGGAGCGAACGACCTTAACTGTGCCTTGTACGCGGCCGCAGAGTTGAATCAAACGCAGAGCTTTCAATCCCTGATCAAGGCAGGTGCGAACGATCTCAATGGTGCCTTGTACGCTGCTGCTTTGCAGGAGAATCTCAAGAGCCGGGACGATCTGATCCAACTGGGAGCGGATTTAAGTAAAGTACTGCTCACGGCTGCCAGAGAAGGCTCCAGAGAGTACCTAAGTTATCTGATCGACTCAACAATCAATACCACCGATGCAGATGGTCAAACGCTGCTGCATATCACCGCTGCCAACGGCCATAGCAACTGCCTGGGAGTGCTGCTTGAAACCAGGGGGGTGAATGTCAATGCCACCGATATGAACGGCGAAACAGCCCTGCATCTGGCCGTTTATAACGGTCATGTTGAATGCTTGAAGCAGCTGATGGAAAAGGGGGTGAGCGTCAATGCTACTAATAAGAAGGGCGAAACAGCCCTGCATATAGCCACCAAAATCAGCTTAAGAGAGGGCCGTCAACAATGGGCTGCCATGGGCAAAGACTTTTCTGAAATTCTCACCAGCGGCAGAAAGGCCGAACACTATACCATCAAAAAAGATAACGACGCTGGATGTCTGAAAGAGCTGATTGATAACAGGGGGGTAAATATCAATGTCGCTGATAATGACGGAATCACGCCTTTGATGATAGCTGCTCTTTGGGGTAAGCGTACAAGCCTGGAATGGCTGCTTGAAGCACATGCGAATGCCAACACCACTGCTAAATGCAGCTCAACGGCGCTGATAATAGCCGCTTCCTGGGGGCGAACCGAATGCCTGAAAGTGTTGTTGGCAAAAAAAGCCGATATCAATGCCTGCATGCTTACAATTGGTGCTACTTCTTTGCATCTGGCCACGACAAACGGCCACACAGAATCCGTTAAGGTGTTAATGGCCGCTGAAGGCGTCAAGGTCAACAAGAAGAGAGCTGATGGCTGGACGGCTCTGCGTTTTAGCGGCTTGTCTTGGATACAGTGAAATCATCGAGGCGTTACTGACCGCTGAAGGCATCCTGGTCAACGATAAGACGGAAAGATATGGTCTGACGGCTCTGCACCTGGCTGTTCAATTTGGCCGCACGGCAGCCGTCAGGGCCTTACTGGCAGCTAAAGACATCGAAGTCAATCGAAAAAGTAACAACTATGACGCGATGGCTCTGCACCTGGCCACTCAACTTGAAGACAAAGAAATGGCCATCGATACGTTAATGACTGCTGAAAGCGTCAAGGTTGATGAGGAGGGTATGGCTGATGGCTGGGCGGCTCTGCACTTAGCTGTTTACAATGGTTACACACGAATTGTCACGGTGTTACTGGCTGCTGAAGGTATTAATGTCAATGAGAAGAGGGCTGATGGTTGGACGCCTCTGCACCTGGCTGCTCGTTATGGGCGCACAGAAATCGTCAAGAAGTTACTGGCTGCTGGAGGCATTAAGGTCAATGAGAAGACTGGCGACGATGGCTCGACAGCTCTGCACCTTGCTACTCGTTATGGTCACACTGACATCGTCAGGGTCTTACTGGCCGCTAAGGGCATCAACGTCAATGAGAAGACTGGGAGCGATGGCTCGACAGCTCTACACCTGGCTGTTCGTAATGATTGCAGAGAAATCGTCAAGGTGTTACTGGGCGCTGAAGGCATCAACGTCAATGAGAAGAAGGCTGGTGGCTGGACGCCTCTCCATCTGGCCGCTCGTTACGGGTGCTTAAAAGCCATCGAGGTATTGCTGGCCGCCGAAGGTATCAAGATCAATGAGGAGAGGAATGATGATGGCTACAGGGCTATTGATTTGGCAATCAATAACCGTCACTCAAAATGCAGGAATCTTCTGCTGGAAAATGGAGCCGATTATGAATCAGGCTGTCTCATAATGTGAGCACTTCAGGTAGACATTAAGCGTCTCAGTTAGGGTGGACTTTAAGCTTACCCCTCCATTATCAATGGCTTTCGGACGGAACCACGAAGGACACAAAGAGCACAAAGAAGAGATTTTCTTTTCCTTCGTGCTCTTAGAGTCCTTCGTGGTTCCATCTTTAACAGCGTGAACCAGCGATCAGAGGAAAATATTCAGGACGAGATTACCTACCTTATTTTTGGCCTGGCATCTGTGGATGCGATATATCTATACGGGAGCCGAGCCAGAGGGTGTGCCAGAGATGACTGGGATATCGCCGTTCTCTTGATTTAAACCGCAACGAACGCAACATTCGTTGTTATGATCTCAGGCTCAAGCTGCCTGGTTAAATTTTTAATAAAAATATTTCTGGTACC
>JAQFVO010001434.1 GCA_027942505.1 Endozoicomonas sp.
CCGGACAGATGGCTATCCCTGCCGGTTCCGTACAATCCCTGTACACCATGACAGCGGTAAGAGTGATCATCCCCCCCTTGTCATCCCACACATGGATTGCGCAAGAACGGATTTAAGACTTGTGATTAAGAGACAGCCCGACTGGGACGGGCCACGCAGGCGAGGCTTGCGCCGCAAATTTGGCCAAAGTGATTACACCTGCAAACAAGACAAAGGAAGAGTATTTCCAACGAATACATAGAATTTGACGTGTAAAAATTTTTGCCAGCCGGTACTCACTGGCAAACCCTCTGCGCTGTGCTAGCCTTACCTGCGCCCTTATCAACCAGTGATTGAGGTTAGCGCAGTGTTTGTAGTCAGACTTTACCAATTACGATTAGTCCTTCTGTTTTTTCTGGCACTTAATATCGGCTCACAAGGTGCCCGGGCTGGAGAAGCCTGCGACTGGGACAGCGTTACATCTTACGAATCCGGCTATCGGGGTGTTCTGCCACCCGGTGCCGATGACTGGAACCATCAGAGTTATGAGGTACTTGGCAAGAAAGATGGCCTGAAAAACTGGCTGATTCGTTACGATGACCATTTCTATCGCGGAGGCGAACTGGAGAATGCTGACGGCGCCCGGAGCCTGGCCGATCTCGGGATAAAAACCGTCTTTGCCATCACCTCGTTGGATAAAGAGCGCCAGTGGCTGGAAAGCCAGGGCATTAAAGTGGTTGACCTGTCGTTTGACAAGAATGCCAACCTCAGCCAACACGACGTCCGGCACATTGCTGAACAGTTGAACACAAGCTCCGCTCCGGCCTATATTCACTGTGTCGGGGGTACACAACGCGGTGGTGTGGTGGGTGTTATTTACCGCCTCTCTCAAGGTTGGGAGCCTGACCAGTCGTTGTTGGAATTTGCCTACCTGGGCGGGTCTTTGAAAGCCAACAGTGAGACGATCAAGTCTGTTTTACAAACTTATGCGCCAAATCGGTAGACGCTGCCCGCCGCCCGCTTCCCGCAAAAGCACAAACGGTTGGGCTTTTGCGGGAAGCATCCTGGAATGTGGACATTATTTCAGGACAGTTCCTGAGCGTTCGGCACTACTTCAAACAGAACCCGACCCGGACCGATGCCGGGTTTGGTGCTTGGTATTTGTTACTCGTATTCCACTATGCTCTCTGGCGTCATGGCATAAAGCACAGCAGTGTATTCCGACTCATTTTTTTCCACTTTGATCGTCCCTTCAACCCAGTACGGAGTGTAGGCCGCTTCGGTGACTTTGATCCCCTTCGGAAAACGGATAAAGATCGACTGGTTCGGCGGTGGTGGCGGTACGTGAATACAGGCACCAAACGTCGGCACCAGTAATAACTCGGTTGAACTCTGGTCTTCATTGACGTTCAGCGGCACCAGGAAACCGGGAATCCTTACCCGGGAGTTGTCCAGACTCTGTACCGCAATATTACCCAGTTTCTCAACATAAGCCGTCGCCTCATCGTCGCTGATCTCCCCCGCTTCGTATTGGCGCACAACCTCTTCATCCACGGGCGGAGAGAGTTCGATCCAGCTTAACTCCGGCGGTTGAGCGTCCTGCGCCCAGGCCATCTGACCGGCACACAGAACTGCTGATAGCAGCAATAGAAGACAGTGTTTTATTACAGTAATCATACTCCACCTTCCGGCTATAGCCTGACAGTCAAACCGTCAGACAGTGAGTTTCTGTAGGCGCGCCAGGCCGGCACTGCACCAAGCAGAGTAGCACTGCCGACAATGGCCAGGGCCAGAACCAGCTCAAAGGTTCCCGGCAACGTCACGGCAATGTGCAAGCCAAGGCTGGTTTGCAGCACCGGTTGAATGGCAAACAGCAGGGCGTACAGAGTGGCAAAACCGAGTAACGTACCGGCAACGCCGTAGATCATCGACTCGGTAATCATCAAGGCAAAAATATGCCAGGGCCTGGCCCCAACGGAACGCAGTATCGACATCTCCCGGCGACGCTCGTTCAGGGAGGTCAAAATGGTGGTGAGCATGCCCACCAGACAGGCAACCAGCACCATGACTGAAATAGCCAACAAGGCATTTTCAGCACTGCCGACCAACTGCCATAGCTCCCCCAGGGCCACACCGGGCAAAATTGCCGTTAGCGCCTCAGGCCGGTACTCATTCACCGCGCGCTGATAACGAAAAGCCGCGATACGGGATTTCAGGCCAACAAAGTAGGCAGTCACACTGACAGGCTGCAGCGACATTCCCCGGGCTTTTTCTGCCGAGACAGACAACAGGGCATTGGGCGGGGCGCCATTAATCCAGTCGACGTGCAGAGCCTCGATGCCCTCAAGAGAGATCAGCAAAGCCCGATCCAGCGGCGTTCCGGTAGGCTCAAGAATACCAGCAACGGTAAACGGCTTGTTATCGTGCTGCTGCAAGCCGGCGCCATCAAGACCGTGACTCAGAACGACCTGCCGCCCCAGCTGATAGCCAAGCGATGCCGCCACTTCAGAGCCCAGGACGACATCAAAAAGATCGCTGAACCGGCCGCCGGATGCAAACGACAGAGCCTGTTCATCCCCGTACTGGAAGTACTCAAACATATCCACGGAGGTACCCACCACCCGGTAGCCACGGTGGGAGTCACCCAGTGATACAGGGATCGTCCAGGCAACAGCGTCATCGTCAGACAACTCCTGGTAGGTCTGCCAGGTAATATTATTGGTCGCGTTGCCCAGATGAAACACCGAGTACAGCAACAGGTTCAGCGAGCTGCTGCGGGCCCCAACCACCAGGTCGGTACCCGACACAGTACTGGTAAAACTGGCCCTGGCCTGCACCCTTAATCGCTCCACCCCAAGCAGCAGTGTGACGCTGACGGCAATAGAGATAATGGTTAACAGTGCGGTAGTCCGGCGATTTTTCAGGCTTTTCCAAGCCAGATGAACAATCGACATCACAGCACCTCCCCGACAGCAGCCCGGTTGATATCCTGCAGCGACAGGCTGTGGTCAAACAGGCTTTCCAGTGAACGGTCGTGGCTGACAAACAACACAGTGCTACCAGCTGCCTCACACTCATTGAACAAAAGCCGTATAAATGCACGACGCGAATCAGCATCCAGTGCCGACGTTGGCTCATCGGCAATGATCAGCTCCGGGCTGCCAATCAGAGCCCGGGCAGAAGCAACACGCTGCTGCTGACCAATACTCAGTTCAGTAACCGGGCGCTCAAGCTGTAATGGATCATCCAGCCCAAGGTGAGCCAGCAACCTCTTTGCCTCCTGTACTGGCGTCAGCCCAGAGCGTTGCACCGACTGCAACCGTTCACTGGCAAAGCTCAGCGGCAGGGTCACATTGTCCACCACCGACAGATAAGGGATCAGATTAAACATCTGGAAAATAAACCCTATATGGCGCGCACGAAAGTGATCACGCTGAACCGGGGAGAGCGTGGCGAGGTCAGTGCCAAGCACGCTAACCTGCCCGGCCAACGGAGTCAGGACGCCGCCGAGCAAACCCAGCAACGTGGTTTTGCCGGAACCCGATGGGCCATGAATAAAAACCTTCCGGGTACGGTGGACAACCAGTTCCGGAATATCCAGAACCGGTTTGCCTGACCCCCAGCGATAAACGACGTTGGCAAGGTCAATAACAGGCATCAGATGATCATCTCAGGCTGGTTACGGGTCATGGTCCCGGCTACCTGACCGGCATCAGTAAAGCCCTGCACCTTCAGCGTTGCACTGTGCTCGAAACGGTCAAAGAGGCGGGTAGAGATGTGCTTTAGCTGCTTTGGTTGTGAGCACTGGTAGACATAAGTGGCGGCAAAATCCATATGGTTGCTTGTTGCCTCCTCTGAGTGATGATCGTGTTTATCACCGTGCGCGTGATGACCTTCGTGGTGGTGATCATCGCCATCAGTAGACACAAACACAGTCTGCAACTGACAACCAGCGGCATCAGTAAACCCCCATAAATCGGGCTGCTTCAAAGCCTGCACTGCCTTGTTTAACGCTTCGCGCTGAGCATGGGAGTTGATCGACTCAAAACCAAGGATGTCAAAGCCAGGAATATCCAGCTCAAGATGTACCTGTTTGCCTTCGACAGCAAAGTTCAGCTGACCCATGCCGTGGACGTGCGCCCCGGCATGACGGTGCTCGCCATGATGATGTTTTGCCACGGCAGCACCAGAAAGCATGACACCCATTACCAGCGCAGCAGTTGATAAGTGACGCATATTCAAATCCTGAAAAACTAATAATTGATCTTTTGGGGGCGCTACCCGCTTCCCGCCGCCCGCAAAAGCAAAAACGGTTGGGCCTTTGCGGGCGGCGGGTAGCGCCCTGAAAGTGAGTCAGGCTTTGAAGACTGGCGGCGCCCGAGTCCGTCGGCTGGTCGGCGTAGTCAGATTTAAGGAGAGATAACGGGTAACTGGCTTAAAGAGCTCTTTGCCCAACGCTGGTGATTGCCAGTCGGCAAGAGGTGCTGGAGCCTGTGTGATCAGAGTGCAGCTGTGGTCATGTTGCTGCTCAGAAGGCCATGTTTTGTCACTGTCGTGTGCGTAAAGAGACTCCTGCTCAGACCAGACCCACGGCAGATGATGGCTATTCTCGGCAGGGCCATGGACATGACTGATGGAGTAGTTGACCACCATCAGATAGACAAACATCAGGAAAAAAGACACTACCTGCCTTTTATCACTCCTGAGATTATTCCTGATGGTCATAAAGTCCCTTTTTGAGCACTGCCCTGTGCCTGAAGTCAGGCCGAATGAGTGGGTGATGATATCGCAAAAGGCAATAAACTGGATATAAGTATCTCAAACGCAGT
>JAQFVO010000363.1 GCA_027942505.1 Endozoicomonas sp.
ATGGTGCCTAGGGGCGGAATCGAACCACCGACACGCGGATTTTCAATCCGCTGCTCTACCAACTGAGCTACCCAGGCAATACTGCAAATCGTGTGCGATGCGTATTAAACGGATTTCCCCGTGGCGAGTCAAGTCATATGTATATTTTTATCAACCCTGAGGCTGGTAGACATTCAGACATCTCACTGGTGTCAGGGCTACTTCTCTGCCACAGAGACACGGAGAAAAGAAAATATCTTCCTCCGTGGCAGGTTGTTTATTTGCTGGATGACATCGAAATGTGGAAATTATTTAACAAATAGGCTGACCCTACTCAAGAATGCGGTCAATCATCTCAAGGACGCCATCGTTGTTATTGCCAGGGGCGGCGTAACGGGCAGCCTGCCGAATAACCTCACTGCCATTTTCCATGGCAAAACTAAAGCCCACCTTTTGCAGCATCTCCAGATCGTTACCACTGTCACCAAAAGCCGCTATCGTCTGGTCACTGATTTCCCACTGCTGCTGTAACACCTGCAAACCGTGGGCTTTATGAACGCCAGGCATAATCAGATCCAGCCACTGATGACCGCTGGTAACCGGGACCAGCACATCACCAAGCATCTGGTGGGCCTCGCTCAACACCGCGTCAAATATCCGGGACGGGACCTTCAGGGCTATTTTAATTATGGTGTCGTTTATAGCCTGATAACTTTCAACTCGTTGCAAACGTTGATAGTGGTTAAGTGCATTGTCATATTCTGCCTGATCAATACTGGTCAAGGTGTAGGCACTGTTTTTACCACAGATAATAGACGACACTTCTTTAATAGTGTTCAGGAACGAGTAAACCCGTGCCATTATATCGCCCGGAATCTCTGCTACATACAGTTCCTGCTCACCGTCGTGCACATAACCACCGTTTTCAGCCACATAGGCGATGTCGTTGCCGTCTATGCCGGCAAAGTATTCTCGTAGCCGGTAATACTGGTTACCACTGGCCACCACAAAGCGAATACCACGAGCTTTCAATGCCAGTAACTGGGCCTGAAAACGCTCACGATCGTAAGTTTTATTATCGTTCAGGAATGTGCCATCCATGTCGACGGCAATTATTTTAATTCCAGTAAAATCTGACACGCTGATGTTAACTCTGCACAACAAAAAACGTGATGTTAATTGGCCAGGTCACGTTCTGTATAGAAGAATTATCCGCATTGACAGGTTCCGTTCGTCCCGGCCTCAGCACGAACGGTGGTGGAAATACAGTATGTACTACCGCATCATCGCGACATTGGTGAGGGAAAAGTCGCTGGAGGGTGAGACGATCTCTTCCTGAGCAGCAATGGTCTGTAACTCCCACTCATCGCGATTGGAGGTCTCGCGCAAAATACCATAGCAGGCACTGTTGCAGTGCCGAAAGGCGTCCATCGCCGTCCAGCCCTTAAGCAGTCCACCAGTAAACAGTGCAGAAATCAGATCCCCTACACCCACCGGCTGGCGGGCAAAATCCAGGTGTGGCCGCTGCGCCAGGTAGCACTGGTCACCGAGTGCCAGCATCATGGAAAAACTGGTGGCAGAGAGGCTGTGCAGGTGTTTCACCAGGACCATCTTTGGCCCTTTACTCAGCGCTACCTGGCAGGCATGTGCAGCATCGTCGAGGGTGTGTATGGGTACGCCGGTAAACTGAGTCAACTCAAACTGATTCGGTACGATCACATCGGCAAGGGGCATCACCTCCCTAATCAGATTTTCGGCTACCCCGTCGGGGACAATACAGCCCTTCTCTGGTGAACCCATTACCGGATCACAGACGTAGATCGCCTGTGAATTGTGTCGTTTAACTTCATCAACGACTTCAACAATCGCCTGGCACTGATCAGCACTACCCTGATAGCCGGAGATTACTGCCTGACACGCTTTTAATACGTCAATGGCCGCAAGCCCGCTGGCCAACTCCCGGATGGTGTCGGCGCCAAAGGCGGTGCCGCGCCATCCCTGGGGATACTGGGTATGATTAGAGAACTGCACCGTGTGCAGAGGCCAGACTTCAAACCCCATACGCTGTAGAGGAAACACCGCTGAGCTGTTGCCCGCATGTCCATAAACCACATGGGACTGAATGGACAAAATACCCTGCATACAAACTCCTGTTATACCTGTAGAAATATCGCTGTCATGAGCTCTGAAGGATTTTCCGGGGGCCAATGCAGCGGTATTTCCTGTGTCATAACGGTTCAGGCACTGGCCTGCGGCAAGTCTACTGCTGTTTTGCCTGATCAGCACCTGCCTGATTTTCAACACCGAGGGGGGCTGACGGGCTGAATCCATCCGGGCCGGGACTCGCCAGTAGCAGTACTATCGGAGCATCACTGGCAGACTCCCGGCAGATCACCACCCACTGTCTGTTTAATTGCTTGCAACGTGGATACTAAAAACCTGTCGTACAAATGGACAAAATTCTCACTACCCCGGTCGAGCGCAAGAATATACTGCGTCAGATCATTTGTGCCAATGCTAATCGGCAGACA
>JAQFVO010000016.1 GCA_027942505.1 Endozoicomonas sp.
AGTGAAAGTTGCACGCACGGTTCGGAGGGGGGGAAACGGCAACCTGTTTACAGGAGCACGTTCCCTACCCACTGACAGGAGCGTGCGGAGCGCTCCGCTTGAGTGTTTGTTCATATGCTGCTATTTTCCTACGGCCTCTTGTAGATCTACCGTCGGGCAGACGGGATGTTAAGTCTGTGGAGTTCGTGTGAGACCTAGAGAGCTTGGAGCTAGGCGCCCCCGTTGGTTCATCACCGTAAAAGTTCTCACTACGGGAACTTTTATGCGATAACCAAGCTGTTCTCCGGGCAACGAACTGTGAAACAGAAACGTTCCTCAGCGATCAAGAACCCTCGCCCCGATAGGGGCGGGGAGTGTCAGTGACAGTAACACCATGCCGGTTCTGGTAAACATACCGGGCAAGTCCAATCAGACTTTCGATCAACACCTGCAAAGCCCGTTGAGCGGCCAGAATATCCCGGTTGTTCCAGCTCCTCAGGTCATTATGAAGTTCATCCAGGACCAACAGCATCTCCTGCTGAAGGGTATCGAGCTCCTGCTCATAAGCCTTATCGTTCATAATCTTTTTCCCAGGCAGAGATGATCGCATTCTCCCAGCGCCTTACTGCTGGAACGCCACGATCATACAACTTGATGCCCTGAATGATATTCCACTGCAGCGGCACCGGCACGCCCTGTAAATCAACCAGGCTGACGGTCTGATTCGGGCATCTTGACTCAAGCTGGCTTTCCAGCAGCTGTGGACGAACGGCACGCTCCAGTAGATCCGGTTCATAATTCGTGAACAAGACGGCAATATCCCAGTCACTGTCATCCCTGGCACAACCTTTGGCCCAGCTCCCGTAAAGATAAATCGCATCCACAGAGGCCAGATCAAGAATATGCCGGGTAATTTCGACCCGAAAATCTCCCTGTAATTGCTGGTTCACATTACTTACCCAATCGAAACTGACTCATTAGCGGTTAACGTAACGAAATACGCTGACTTTAACCAGCACCACTTCGATATAATCCGGCTCTTTGTCGTTTCATATAACTTTCAGGGTGTTTGCCACGGGGCTGGCGATCTGGTGAATCGTATGTACTCAAAAATTAGTGCATAAGAGCGTTAATAACCGTACACCCCGTTCATCTTGAGCGGAGTCAAAGGATGGTGCCACCGTACTTCGATACTTCGGCAAGCTCAGCACTGAGCACGAACGGTATGGGTATCAGCGCTTGGCTGCACTAGCTTGAAAAAAAATACGTGCTGCAGTAGGGAGGGAGGACAAGATGATCAAGTTAACCCTGACGGTTGATCCTGAGGTGGTAAGGCAAGCCAAAGCCTACGCCGCGAAGCAGCAGCAAAGCTTGTCAAAACTGGTAGAGAATTATTTGAAAAGCTTATCCCATACAGAAACTGTTCAGGCACCACCACTTACGGAGGCAGTCGCCGAGTTGTCAGGGATGATCGGCGAAAAAGAGCTGAAAGACGCCAAAGACTATAGCGATTTTTTGCAGGACAAATACCAATGACCCCCCACCCTGTTTCTGGATGCCGATATTGTGCTGGACCTACTAAATGCCTGAACCTACCTGTCATGGACGAATGATATTATCTGACGTACTATTTTAAAAAAAGATACGCCAAGGTAATCATCATGCATAAACTCACGCTTCGGGTAGAAGACAAACTGGTCAACAATGCGAAAAAATACGCGGCACAACATGGCAAATCGTTGTCGCAGCTGGTGGCAGACTACTTTGCAGACCTGACCTGTCAGATGACGGAAGATGAACCATTACCACCATTAACCCAAAGCCTGAAAGGCCTGCTGGCTGATGCACAGATAGACGATGCAGAAAAGGACTACAAAAGACATCTGGAAGACAAATATCTATGAAAATCCTGGTGGATACCAACGTTATTCTGGACGTCCTGTTCGAACGGGAACCGTTTGTGGCTCACTCATCATCCATCATGGGCAGAGTGGAGCGCAGAACACTCAATGGCATACTCTGCGCCACAACCCTGACCACCATTCACTACCTCACCTGCAAAACCATCGGTAAAGCCAAAGGCAGCGCCGCCATTAAAAAGTTGTTACAAATTTACCAGGTCGCACCGGTGGATCAGGCCATATTAATGCACGCTCTTGATAGCGGGTTTAACGATTTTGAAGATGCCGTACTGTATGCTGCTGCGATACAGGCCGGAGCCGAGGCCATCATCACCCGCAACACCAAAGACTTTCGGTTAGCCGAGATCCCGATATTCACACCGGAAGAATTTATGGTTAAGAAGGTTGCAATGGTTGAAACGTTAAAGCGTTAAAGCGCATTAGGCAGCGGCGTACAAGGCAGTAGCCTGAATGCAGGCATTAAACTATTAAACATTTGTCGTTAGACAAGAAAAGCAAACGCGGTTAATCAGTGTAAAACTGCAACGAGTTGCGTGGATAAAGTTCAAATGATGGCATAAAAGGTAAGACCTGCACTCCCTTGAACCTGCTCGGGTTACGCAGAGGCCGAAGACCTGATGGGGCAGGAGTGAGCGGATTCCATCAGGGCCAGAGGCATTGAGACCTCACCCCAATGCCAGCCTCTTTATTTGGAGAGTGGAAGCATTACTCTTTA
>JAQFVO010000037.1 GCA_027942505.1 Endozoicomonas sp.
ATCACCTGACAGGTTGGATAACCGACCCTGGCAGCAACAGCGTGAGCTAAAAAGTTCTTGCCGACCCCGGCTTCGCCTTGCAGGAATACGATGGAGTGTTCTTCAACCGCCCGGGCCAACTGTATCAGACGCCGCTCTTGCCGAACTCCGGCATGGCGCTGCCGGGCAACGATGGCGTCGGGTAGATCCTGGCAGTGCTCTGGTAACAGATGTTTGCACTCCGTCGTGTTTGCAACTGAGGCTTCTGCTCCTGGCTGATCCCGGTAGAATAATTGTAAAAATGCTTTCCAGAGGCTTTTCTCTCTGTCCGGTTTCGGTGTAATAAAGCAAGCGGCCAGTATTTCCCCGATCTGTTGTGATTTCTGTTGATCTGTCTGCTCTGCCACGAGAACAGAGGAAATCTGACTCTCCAGCGTCCCTACCGTTTTGCTGATGATGGTATTTTCCTTGAGCAAAGCCCGGTGAGCGATCAGGGTATCTCTTAAGGTTGAGCGCACGTTCCCGTTATAAAAGCGTTTTTGCCTGACTTCCGTCTGATTGGCGTCCAGTCGCTGTGCCAGGAACCGCTGCCGTGTTCGGGGGGCAGCGCCGACTATGTATGCGGCCAGCTGTTGCACTGACTTTTTATCAGGGTCATCCAGTTTTTCGCTGTGTTGGTGAATAGTGATCGGACAGTGCCGGGCCAACATCCAGAAATGAGCCCTGATGTCTTTCAGTTCCGGGTTGGGATGTTGGGCCAGCCACTGCTCCAGTGCGGACCGGTTGGCACGATTGTTGGCGGGTTGATCCGGATAATAACTGGCAATTTTGGCCTTGATGAAACTGTAAACCCGCGGATCACCCCGGTATGCCTTGGCCAACAGAACGTGCAAGGCACGGCGCTGATGGCAGGGCAGAAGTTCAGGGCTGCCATCAAGCTGACGCTCTGCCTGGGCCTGTCGGTCAAACCGGTGCTGAAAATCCTCTCCAGTCCATGGCGGTCTGTCCGGATAGTTTCTTTGACAGGATCGGGGCAGTGACTTCAGCAGGGGGTAGACCAGGTTTTGTATTGATTGTTCCCGGCTGTTAGAAGAGTCGAGCATTGCGTCGAATAATGCTGAGCCGGTGGTTTGATCCCCCAAAGGTTTCATGAATGTAACCCGTGCCTTGGGCAAATTGATCTTATGGCCATGAATAAAGAGATAAGGAGCAGGCAGTAACAGGGTTTCCAGATTCGCGGCAAGTTGTGGGTTGCACTCCAGGCCATTGAGGATAATTGGCGTCCCTTTGACCAGAGCCTCCATCAGTGGACTGTTGGTCAGGGAGAAGGTGAAATTGTTCTGGCTGGTGAGGTTG
>JAQFVO010000090.1 GCA_027942505.1 Endozoicomonas sp.
TGACCGGAGTTGTAACGAAGCCCAGTGCCTGAACAAGGAGTCAGAAATATATGATTTCATATGGTTAGCTACTTATTGTTTTATAGTCATTTTTTTATGCGATAACAGTGAACAACACATTGCCCGCACCGAAGCAATAACCAGCTTTTTTTCATAAGAATCGGAACTTGACTGGAAAAAAACCGTCCAACTGCTGACAAAAAATAATTTTTTCAGGTCACACATGCAACTTTCGAGCGCTTTCAAACCAGGCACCTTCAAGCCATTGGTATTTGTTGCCAACGCACCTCAAAATCTGCTGAAGCCGAAACCGGCGGCGCGGTTTGGTGCTGTTGGCAAAATCTCAACAATAAGCAGCAAGCCACAACTGAGCAGCATCAGTGCAACTATCGGCTCGGCATTCTCACCCTCTGGGGGCAGCCAACCTCGCCACCCGAAACTGTCTGAACGGTTAGCCGGTACTATTCCTTGTAAGGCAAATGATGAGACACAGGAAGATCCGGAAATTGCCCACGTGTTCGCCTTGCTGTCACTGTCAACCTCGCCCGCCAGCGGCAGGGAACACCAGCGTTCAGCCCCCCTGCCACGGACGCTGGAACAAACGGAGCAAAGGCTGATTTTAAAAGCCAAAAGCCGCAGATGGCGCCACGGTCAGAGCACGCCCGGGCGAAAGCGGTTGAGTTCCTGTCCGGGCAGCATTTCTCCGACCAAGTCGATGTCAGGCAAAATTCAGGAAAACCCCTCCCCAGTAGAGAGCGTCACTGAGACAGCACCAATCGCCAAGAAGACATGCAACATCAATCTCAGCAATTTCGAACCAGAAGTGCCAACACCGTGCAACAGCCCTTCGTCCGAACTGAGCGTTCGCCGGGCCACCCCCTTTGATTACCTGTCCCGGGCATGTAATTTCCTGGTCTCTGAAACGGAGATAAGAGAGAACCGGGTTTTCACCATGGATCTTTAGGGAAGTGGTAGTTGAGAATGTACTGTCGTTTATTTCGCGACGTTGGTAATCTTCTGTGAGAGGCGGGGTTTCGAGGTTGTCGCAGAAAGCAGAAAAGCCTTGAACCACAGAGGCACAAAGGAAGAGAAAAGCACTTCCTGGGGAGGTGGCGATCAGGAAACTACCACAAGCTCCGCTGTCATCCCGTATATGGACTAATTTCAGCGGAGCAAGGCAACCGGTTGTTTGCGCGGCTTCCAAGCTTGAGTCAGTGCCATTGCTTCCTGGTGCTCTCTTCTTTTCAGGCCCTTTTGCGACAAACTCCTTCCTGAGGAATACGAGGAGTCTTCAGGGTTACTCTTCTGACGATTTGGAGCCAGCGGCGTCGGTGATCAGCTTCTGCAACTCACCACTGTTGAACATATCAACAATGATATCACTGCCACCGATCAGCTCGCCTTTGATCCACAGCTGTGGAAAAGTTGGCCAGTTGGCGTACTCGGGCAGATGGGCGCGAATCTCGGGATTGGCCAGCACATCAACAAAAGCGAACTGCTCACCACAAGCCACCAGCGCCTGAACGGCCTTGGAAGAGAAGCCACACTGCGGCAACTTGGGAGAGCCCTTCATGTACAGCAGGATAGTGTGAGACTCAATCTGCTCTTTTATTTGCTCCATTACGTCCATGAGACGACCTCTTCTTCGTTAGAATCTTGAAACACGGCATTTTAAAGAAATTAACTGAGCGCTACCATAGGTTAATGCATAATCACCATACCGGCACGGTCCGTCTGTGAATTTCACTGCCCCCTCCCACGAGCAACTGCTACCAGCCTGACTCTGTGCGTTTGACCATTATTACCCCTGCAGATGGTGTCGCAAAAAGCATAAAAGCCTTTAACCACGAAGAACACGAAGGTCACGAAGGAAAAGAAAAGCTCTTCTTTGTGCTCTTCG
>JAQFVO010000370.1 GCA_027942505.1 Endozoicomonas sp.
AGTCATCACGTGATGAAAGCGCAGAAAATCATGACTGGTGATCTTTATTTGCTGGTAATGATGAACATTCATCAAAGCCGTTTGAAAGGATCTCCAGTCCATTTCGCTCAGTCGCGCAAAGCTCTTGACGCATAATGGCCAGCATGAACAGCACGTCATGGACAGTGAGACGGAGTCCTTGTTGCACACTTGCAGACGTTGATGCTGTCTGGTCACGCCACTGTCGGCTGAACTGTTTTCGGGCAGTGGGCTCGCTGATGCGCTCTTGCCACGGGTACCTTTTTTTATCCGCGCACTACTCTGGCCAGCCGGTGCAACAACTGGGGACAGCTGTTGTTTACTCCTTGACCTGCGCCGGGTTACCACCTGCCACGGACCGCCATCGTCACTCTCCTGTGACCCAGGCGTTTGCAGGCATGGGGCGGATAGCCCGGGCGCCTCAAAACAGTCATCGGGGCGGTTCAGGCCGCCATCACAATTCTCACTATCAGACCCATTACCGGGCCGGCCAACCCCACACCAGCGCTGGCCAATAGCTTTACCTGGCAATCCCGAAACAGGTTCCCCGGGGTCAAGGCCTGAACGAACAGAGAGGTCAGGGCCGGCAAGCGATGATTGCTGACCTGCAGGAGAACTCAAGCGGTGACTGCCGCCGGACTGCAAAGCCACTAAATCCACGGTTAATTCCTAAAGCTGGTTACTTATCATCATTCGATACCTGATGCCCTGGTTAGTTCCCTGCCAAATCCCCCGAGCAGGCCGGGTTTTACGGCGCATTGACCAGCTCGGGGGAGAGCCCGTATTTCCTGCCAGAAAAAAGAGAAGAGAAAGAGAAACAAGGAAAGAGAAAAAAGGACTCCCACAAATTGGACAATGACAGCTGAATTTACAGGTGTTCTATTGCTCGCAGGATTCCCATCCTCAGGCAGTGTGGCAAAGGGCCGAATCTCACTGCTGGCCGTCATCAGAGGGTGTTGCAAAAAGCATACAAACCTTGAGCCACAAAAACATGTAGTTACAGAGTAAGCCTTTATTGTTTGCTGGGCGTAGCTCAGTCATTTGTTGCTGAGGGTGGAAAAAAAACTGGCACTATCTGGCGAAGCGTACCTCTCAGATCCTCGACTTTTATCATGCCCGGGAATATCAGGCCAGGGCAGCAGGTCCGGATCACTAATCATCCACGAATTCAGTGGATACCCCAGTGCATAACCGGTGAGACAGTCGATAAAGACACGGAAATAAACCGATCAAGACTCGGCGATTATTTTTTGATCCGGTGTATAAACCAAAAAAAACCTCGCACAGGGCGAGGTTCGTAGAGAACAACCGGAGTTGTTAGAAGATCCTGTGCATCCTGCT
>JAQFVO010000117.1 GCA_027942505.1 Endozoicomonas sp.
TCCAAGTGGGACAAATCGAACATCCGACCGTTTCGTGAGTGGTGGCAGAATGTTAAGTCCGGACCGGTCCGGGATACCGATGAGTGGTATATCAATTATATCGGCCATCCGTACTTTGGCGGTGTCTACTACGTTGCCGCCCGATCGTCTGGTTATAACCAGTGGAACTCGTTTATTTACTCGTTTTTGATGTCCACCTTTGTCTATGAGTACGGTGTTGAGGCTATGTGCGAAGTGCCGTCTATTCAAGACATTATCATCACGCCGGTGGGTGGGTGGCTGTACGGAGAGTTGGCCTACCGGGGAAAAATGAACATTCTGGCCAATGGCAGCAAAGTGCTCGGCTCACAGCTGCTTGGCTCAGTGGCACTGTGGTTACTGGATCCGGTTGGTGAATTGAGCCAGTTGCTGAACGGTGAACACGGGCGGAACGTCTCAGTGCGTCTGAGTATCTCGCCTTCGGCTGGCAGCATTGTGCCAAGGCCTCGTTATCTGGGCATGGAGTTTTTATTTAATTTCTAGCCGTTGTATTTCCGGGAAGTCAGTGTGAACCACTCGTCCCTGACCTGGTACTTCAGAAAAATCGGGATTGCTCCTTAATGTCGCTCAGCAAGCTCTGACAAATTTTTTGGCGTTGAACTCACAGCTTCACAGAAGGACCACCGGTGTCAGAAAGACTAACTGACTTGTTAGTACTTCATCGCTGATACTCACTTAACATTGCGCCTCCCCAAATACGATCTCCACCCCGGCAAAACACATACCTCCAAAAGTACATTATATGAACATTGAATGGAGACATTCCCGGCCATTAGCGACCGGAAATTCTGACCAGCCCCCTGAGGCAACTGCCCACCTTAATGGCAAAAAGTGGAAGGTTGTTGTTGCCGCACAACAATACCCCGGCATCTCTTTCAGAACCCGGGGATTCGGCGATATCGCATCCGGAATCAGGGAATTGCGCCTCGTGCAGAAACTTCTCCCCAATGCGGAGTTCTCTTTCGTGTTTGAGCACTACGCCGCCAACAACTATGAATTGTCTAAATTGAAAAAAACTGCTGAGTGCCCGGGCGTCAAGAGTTACATTCTTTTTGGCCTTACAGATGAGCCTGATTACAAGATGTCCCCGGAACAGTTGAGCTGGGAGCATCAAGAGGCTGAGGTCATCAACCTGCTCAATAGTGCCGACCTGATTATTCACGCCCCCTGCGGATATATAGCTCCGGTAATCAATTCCTTTGACAAATACGCCGCAAAATCACTGGGGTTCTACGAATACGATTGTCCAACCGGTAAACCAGACAGGGGAAAATTCTCAGGCATAAAGGTTCTGGATATGGGGTTTGGCGTCAACCGTCTATACCTGAACGGTGTCGCAGAGGACGCCCCTGAGTTTACCGACCCGGTGCTGGTCAGACACTGCCTTAACCCAAACTCCGGGAGCACTCCGGCAAGTGGCCGGCAGCCATTTTACTTTGCTTATGGCAACTCTTGTGACCTCCTGGCACGAGCACTGAAGCTTATTATGCTGGCAGAAGGCGATAACGACAGGGAGTTGGTCCTTGTCACGTCGATAAAGTTTGACCCCACCGTGATTGAACAGTGTTCTGAAAGAATTATTAAGGCGTCATGCCCCTATCGCTCAATCAAGCTATGCGCAGTCAGCACAGATGACAATGTGCCAGAAGAACAGGAAATCTTTCGTAATCCAGACGGGCAATCGGACAAACGTGTGACGCTGATCACGGCAGAATCTCTAAGTAACAGTGACTTTTACCTGTTGCAAAAAGGCACGATATTAAACTTCAGCTGCGGGGATATCAGCACATCAGACGCTATAGCCCTGGGTAAAATCCCCATTATGAACCCAGACAAAAAGCCGTTTCTTGTTGACCCGTTTCATGCCAGATTGAAGGAATTCATGTGGATGCCGGGTAACCTGGATTACTTTCCTCTTGTTGAGGCATGGTTCGAGGCGACAGTCAGTTTTGCTGACCAGTTACGAGATCCTTTTCACTACCTGATTGCCCGGGGCGTAACATCTTTGCAGCAACTGACCAGCCCGAAATGGAAGGATTTCGAACAGAAATTCACCAATTGGTTAAAACAAATTAATCAGACCGACGCACTGATCTCCCGGGAAATCGCTGCGATCCTCAAGCCTGCGCAACTTTTAACCCGAACAACGGAACCGGCCCCGAATGAGCAGGAGCAGTTACATCAGACATCCGACAGTCCAGTTAATGTCACAAATAAGAAAGAGTTGCCCGATATTAATTCGCTATCGGTATCTGGAGATACTAATTTTCAGGCTAACCGTGGTGAAAAACCGCTTAAGCAGACTGATAATCCATCTACAGCTACTACCTTGCCCGGCAGGCTGAGCTTTCAGGGTAGACATAAAGCCCGGGTAAGCAGGATTCTCCGATCAAAACTTTGAGCACCAACTGACTGGTGTTGGCAGGCATAAATAACCATACACAACTCAGCGTCATCCTCGCGAGGAGGGCGTCGCAAAAGGCGCTGAAAAGAAGGGAACCACGAAGAACACGAAGAGCACAAAGAAGAGCTTTTCCTTAGGAGTTGTCTTTAAATAATTTCCACATTTCAGGACGCTACCTGCAGCCCGCAAAGGCCCAACCGTTTGTGCTTTTGCGGGCAGCGGGAGGCGGGTAGCGGGAGGCGGGTAGCGCCCCTGGAAACGTGGAAATTATTTCTAGACAATTCCTAAGGAAAAGAAAAGCTCTTCTTTGTGCTCTTCGTGCTCTTCGTGCTCTTCGTGGTTCCCTTCTTTTCAGAGCCTTTTGTCCCTCATTAGGCGAGGTCTGATACGGCAAGAAAAATAACGTTGTACGCCTGAACCCCGGGCATGGCATGGAACAATTGTGCAGTTTTTTTCTTTAATCATGTCAAAGTGCGTGAATATTCCTGACACCAACAGTGGGCTCATGATTCCTTACAAAAAAATTCCTGAGAAGCAGCAGGTTTAGTCTGAATTACCCGCAACGAAATATCTCACCCACTACAGTCTGCGTTGTGCAAGTATCACGAATAAACATTTTTCACGGTCTGGCATGTACAAAACAAGTGATGACTGGATGAAAGTCTCATAAAGCGACAGCCCTCTGAGAACATTACTGAATCCAGCCTTTGTACCTGCCTAGCCTGACCAGGGCCGAGTTGATCGCATTAACAGACGGTCCC
>JAQFVO010000122.1 GCA_027942505.1 Endozoicomonas sp.
CAGAACATCCGACAGTTTCAACAGCGCAGTGGCACCTACCACCATGGGAAAGGTAAACGAGGCATAACCCGGGGAGAACGGCAAGCGCAAAAGACGCACCAACGCAACGTAAACCAGCGCAGTCATAAAGATAGCTAACGGTAACAGAACCGCAACCAGCAAATAATCCGGCCGATCGGTAATGGACAGATAGCCGGCCAGTGACAGGCTTGCCGGCGCCCCCATAATGGCAAAAGTGGGCAGCGCCGCATCGGGAATCACCTCAGAAAAAATCAGCCGATACAGCATGACCGGCAGCTTAATGAAGTAACAGCCAAGCCCAAAGACAAATAACGAATAGACCAGGGTCTCGTAGCCCATACCCGTGCTGGTCAGTGCAGCAACAATAATACCCACGGGTGGCACGAACCAGCTTGGCACCATATGGTGCAGACGAAAGTCAATCAACCGATGTACAGCAAAACTGATAAACAACAGAATGTGGGCAAAAACAGCCACCAGCCAGAGCCCCCGGGCAAAACCGGGAATTACCGGTAGTAGCGACTGGGCGATCACCATAGACGCCATGGCACAGGTGGGTAAAACACTGCCGGCCACAGGGTGCGCCAGGTCATCGCGAAACAGACTGGGGTGACTGACAAACTTGATAATAAGTGCCAGCACCAGCACACTGGCGACCAGCGCCGTAGACAACTTGAACCAGTGGCCGTACTCCGGCAACACCAGCGACCAGGCCGCGCCCAAACTGGCAATACCCAATGCCAACCCACCAAGAGGCGTCGGCACACTCTTCAGGCGAAGCAACAGCCTTTTTTTGCGGGATTGCAAACTACTTTCACACTGATCAACAGCCACTCAATAAATCTCCGGGAAAAAGTTACAACACAGGGCGATCGGTTTTTTTCGGGGGTTGCCGGGTGTCTTCCTGACATATCTGTCCGGTTTTGTAGGCGACGGTGGGTAAGTAGCTAACCATATGAAATCATATATTTCTGACTCCTTGTTCAGGCACTGGGCTTCGTTACAACTCCGGTCA
>JAQFVO010000123.1 GCA_027942505.1 Endozoicomonas sp.
GCAACCACCTGGTCACCGCCTTGATGCCGGTCTTTAAAGAGTAAATACAACCCACTGCCCAACAGTAAATTGCCAAGCCCCACCAGGTAGCAGAACAAGTCCAGACGCAGGTAGCCGGCCAGCGTCCCTTCCGTGCCAATAACCAGCGCGCCGATAAGATAACTGGCCATGCTGGTACCAATAAGCCCTTTTGTCTTCGGGTCTGCCACACCGCGCAGCAGGTACACGATAGAAACCAGTACAAATGCCACCTGTAAATCCCGGTAAATCAACTCAATGCCATACCACCGACAGACTTCATAAACGACACATACCGCCAAAATTACCCGCCCCCAGACCGCGGAGCTCCAGCTTTTGGTGGTTATACCAAGGCAAGTGGCCACCCCCAGCAACGGCGGCGCAAGAAACATGGCGGCGTTAGCCAGCATTTCGTGCGGGCCTTGCCAGGCAGCAGAAATACCGTAGTAAAGCGTACCCGCAATGGCTGCCAGGGCCATCATCAAAAACCCCAGCAATGCCGCCTTGGCTGAAAAACGGTGTATCTGCGCAAATGCCTTTTGCTGAGCCAGCAGAAAAACAGCAAACAGACTGGCAAACGCCAGTACTGAGTAAGAAATGGCCAAAGAACTCATTATTTGCAATATGTTGTAACCAGTAAAACCATCGAAGTCATAGTCCGGCGAACGCTTTTTCAGCCGCCGCAAGCGTGGCGTCCAACTCTGCCCGACCGTGCGCAATAGAGATAAACCCAGCCTCGAAAGCAGAGGGCGCCAAGTATACGCCATGCTCGAGCATACCGTGGAAGAATTGGGCATAGCGCTGGCTATCGCAAGCCATCACAGAACTGAAACGGTTGATCACCGGCTGATCGGTGAAAAACATACCAAACATACCGCCCGCCTGAGTGGTGGTAAACGCAACGCCTGCAGCGTCTGCCTTTTCCTGCAGCCCTTGTAACAGTGCCGCCGTCTTGGCGCTGAGCGTGTCATGAAAGCCGGGCGCTGTCAGGTTTTCCAGAGTCGCCAAACCCGCCGCCATGGCCAGCGGATTACCTGACAGCGTGCCAGCCTGGTAGACAGGTCCCAGGGGGGCCAAATGTTCCATGATCTCTTTACGACCGCCAAATGCCCCAACGGGCAGGCCGCCACCAATAATTTTACCGAGTGTAGTCAGATCGGGTTTGACATTGTAATACGCCTGGGCGCCGCCCAGGGCGACACGAAAACCGGTCATAACCTCGTCAAAAATCAATACCGTGCCATTCTCATCGCACAGTCTGCGCAGCCCCTCCAGGAAGCCGGGTACCGGCGGCACACAGTTCATGTTGCCTGCCACCGGCTCAATGATAACGCAGGCTATTTCATCACCCAGCGCCTTAAAAGTCTGTTCAACCCCGGCCAGGTCGTTGTAAGTCAGGGTAATCGTCAGTTCGGCCAGGGGGCCAGGCACACCTGCCGAGTTGGGCACACCCAGAGTCAGGGCGCCGGAACCAGCTTTAACCAGCAACGCATCGCTGTGACCGTGGTAGCACCCCTCAAACTTGATGATCCGATCCCGACCGGTAAAACCCCGGGCCAGACGGATGGCACTCATGGTCGCCTCCGTACCGGAGTTAACCATGCGCAGCAGCTCCATGGAAGGCACCATCTCACGTACCAGACGGGCCAGTCGGGTTTCCAGTTCGGTGGGTGCACCGAAGCTTAAACCGGCCAGTGCCTGATCACGCACCGCAGCAATCACATCAGGATGGTTATGACCGAGAATCATCGGCCCCCAGGAGCCGATGTAATCGATGTACTCTTTACCATCCACATCGTACAGCCGGGCACCTCTGGCTTTTTTAAAAAAGACCGGCTTGCCACCAACCCCCTTAAAAGCCCGCACTGGCGAGTTTACCCCGCCCGGGATAACCGCCCGGGCTTGTTCAAACAGTTCTTCAGAACGAGACATGGTGACCATTCCTTAAGTAGCTAACCATATGAAATCATATATTTCTGACTCCTTGTTCAGGCACTGGGCTTCGTTACAACTCCGGTCA
>JAQFVO010000131.1 GCA_027942505.1 Endozoicomonas sp.
AAAGCCAAATGCCAACAGTAATGGTTACGCCATTGACGACGATGGCAATGTCTTGACCGCCGATGGGCTGCCCATACGTTTCTATCCAGCCGGTCCAACGAGTAATCCCAATGAAACCTGGGAAGCCTGGAGTATGGATAATGACACTCAATCAACACATATATTTACCATCAGTACATTACAACCGGATGGCTCCAGTATTTATGTCGATTCCGGGCAGACCGTTCAGGCCTGTGTATCCATTAACTGGTATTCCTTTATTGACCATGTCAACACAACCGACGACCACGTCCAGATAAAAACGATCAGTCATATCGTACAGGCTTTGGATGCTGACGGTTCCACCGTCAATGATGTACTGACTCTTTCCCTTCACGATGGCGCTGTTCCAACCCCGGGCAATGCTGATCAACCAGCAGCGACGACCGATATCAATAAGGGTAGTGCTACCACCGTTGACGGTATCATTTACTACGCTCCCGGTTCGGACCGCCCGATACCAGTATTTGATCTTCAGGCCATCGAAGAAGAGTTTTCCGGATTCAGTTCCGATGGTAATGAATTAACAGGCTACACCTTGTCTGGCGTAGATCAGTCAGTGCTGACCATCAGCCGGGCAAATGATAACCTGCCGGTATTGCGTTTTTCCATCAACGATGTTCAGCCATCGCAGGCTACTATCCAGTTTGAACAGCTTGATAATCTGGATCATCCACCCAGTTATTTCCTGTTATCACCAAACACTTTGGACTTCAAAGTTCCGGTTCTTTTGAGTGACAGTGACAAGAGTCTGAATGGTAATCCAATGTCAATGGAATATACAGTGGTTGATACTGTGCCAGTGGCCAAAGGAAACTATTTCAGGCCCGATGACAAACCTTTCACGACCGAAGGAAATACCATAAGTTTTAGCAAAAAAAGGAGCTTACTGTCTAACGATGATTTGGGCGCAGATGCCGACAATGCTTTCCTGAGTTCGATCAACTACGACAATGTATACCCAACCCAGATAACAGGGAATACGGTGATTAATACCGAGGCTGGCACATTAACCGTCAAAAGAGACGGTCAGTGGAAACTGCAGACCAACCCTCATATAAACCACAGTGGCGGTCAGAACTTCACATTAAAAATGTCAGCTACCATCATGGATGGCGATGGTGATATCAGCACAGCACCTTTTGAAATAACGATCGAAGATCAGTCAGCCGCTTTTCAGAATATTGAAAACGCCGAGGGCGACGAAGATACTCAAACGCCAATCCCCGTCAAATTTGCCCTTAACCTCGGTGATCATGACCGACAGGAAACCATCAGCAGCCTGTTTATCAATAGTAGCGACCTACAAAACGGACAATTGACGTATAATAGCCAACCACTTCTCGTGGCTAACGGGCAAGTGTCCATTCCCATGGAAGCGATGAGCTACTCTGTGGACGAGGGTAATACGATTTTTACCGCCAATAATCTGGGTTTTCTGCCCGCAGCAGACAGTTCCAATTTCACCTATGACGGGCACCAGATCACGTTAAACCTCACAGCGACCATCAGCAAAGACCCCGGCCCTGACCAGACAGTTAAAAAACCACTGGTCATTGATATTCTCGGCGTTGCCGACCCTCCGGTATGGCCAGCAGATATACAGCCTGTTACCAGTAGCGAAGACCAGGTAATTGATGGCATCCCCATACAGGCATCGCTAAAAGATATCGATGGTTCAGAGGTGCTCACCTATCAAATCACCAATTTCTCACCAGAAATTACCCTGACCTCTGCCGGCATCGTCATCACTGCCAATACCATCCTGACCCCGCAAGAGTTTGCATCACTCTCTGTGATACCTGAGAAAAACTGGGCCGGTCAGGCCGAAATTCAGGTTAAAGCCATTGCCACTGAGCAAGACTATTACTCGACAGAAAGTGCTGATACTGCGGCGACCATTTACGTCAATGTCTTCCCCATTGCCGATCAACCTACCTTATCGGTATACCCCACTGGTGCCCAATCAAACCTTGTGATCCTTAATGATCTTGAAGATCAGAAGCTGCCTGTCGGGGATCATATCAGAGCCGCTTTGACCGACGACGATGGCTCAGAAAGCCTGTTCCTCAGGGTGCAGACGCTCCTCAGCGACCCCGATGAATCACCTGGCTCATTATGGATAAGAAATAATGATAACTACACAGAAGTCAGCCTCAACGACGGTTACTTTGAAGTAGCGGGTGACAGCATCAGTAAACTGTATTATCAACCGAGTGAGGATCGCAGCTCTGCCAACTTCCCGACACTGAAACTGCAGATCAATGCCATCAGCCGCGAGTCCTCCCAAGATGGTATTGATCCGCCAGCAAGTATGGCTGAAGCAATTTCTGGTGATTGCTTTATTCAAATCAATCTTACCGGTGTGCCTGATGAGCCGGTAATCACCCCAAGTCCTGACTGGACAATAAACGACAGCACGCCACAAATGCTGATTGGGCATGGCCATGAAGACGCGCCACTCCCGCTTAAATTTACCATTGCCTCCGGTGATATTGATGGTTCTGAAACCCTGAACACGGTCATTTCCCTTGACGATTCCGCCTTTAAACTGCAAGACAGTCAGGGAAAATCGCCACCTATTGCCAACGTGGTCAATGGCAAACCGGTGTATCAGGTGACACCTGAGGCTATTGCCGACGGGACTTATTCTCTGACAGCACCTCAGGACTTTGCCGGCCAGACAACACTGACCCTGAATATTCTGGTGACCGAAGCGGATGGTGCCAGTCAGACGTTTACTTATCAGTTGAATGCTGTTTTTCAGCCAGTGGTGGATACAACGAATCAGGCCAGCGATGACATTTCCGGTAAAGAGGTCGCCATCAACAGCGCAGGTCAGTATGAATCGGGTGGATCACCACTGTCGTTTAAAGGTATTCGGTTGAAAGATATGGATGGCAGTGAAGCCATTACCGATATCACGGCCATACAATTGCCCAAAGATTTTGCCGTGTTGGTCAACGGTAAATTGATGGACAGTGTTAGCGGCTCACTGGCTACATTACTCGGTGGTTCAGAGGCAATGAAAACTGCCTTGGCCAATAAAACCATTATTATTGTGCCAGTAAATGACGATGGCACGATCAACAATAACTATCCTACCCCTGACAGTCATACGACCGATTTCACCTTCAATATAAATATTCAGGACACACAGAATGGCCTGACTACCGACAGTATCATCACCATCAACAGCACTATCAACTGGTCAGGTGAAGTGGATGGTGGCAAATCAGGCACCAACCCAAATGAAAACACCCAGGTCACTATCGGTAATCCGGGACCATTGACTGGCAACGATTTCCCGCTCATTGATCTGCAGTTGGAGTCCACCGATGATGACGGCAGTGAAACCTTGATGGACAATAAAGTTCCTCAGTACGAAGTCAATGTTTTTGATCAGAATACAGGTGATATGGTCACCAGTGGCTGGAACCTGAAAACATCAGGCAATCAGCAACTGTTTTTTGATGATAAAAGCTGGCTGGTTCAGAGCGGTGGTTTATCAGGTGTTTCTGTGCACTTTACCCGCAGTGGCAGTTATTTCATTCAGATAAAAGGCATTGTCGAGGACATTGGCGACCAGGAAGCACGATTTGCCCGTACGTCAGTGACGGTAGAAGACGACAACGGTATTACCACAGATCCTGAATCCCCGCAGAATGTTGTCTTCTGCACTGACCCGGTCAGTGGCCTTGAAGATTACACGATAACCATACCTTCCAACTGTATTGATTTAAGCCTGGCTAATACCGCTGCCAATGAACAAACCATGTTCCAGTTTCTTGTCAGCGATATGAATGGCTGGAAGATGTCTGGTTACACATCCAATTATTGGGGCGATAATGGCGATATTATCAGTTACCTGGTGAGTCCCGAGGATCTGGCATCGGTTTCATTCACACCACCCAGAGATTTTTCAGGCTCTGCTGAAATCGACTACCAGATTTTAAAACTGAACACCGTTTCAGATAACAATAGTTCGACAACCTACACTATTGCCTTCGATGTTGCACCAGTCGTGGAAAACTCCCCGGGTGAGTCACCTCAGGATTCACAATATGACCTGAAAGTCTGGACGAATCCGCCAGCATCAGCACCCGAGTGGAAAGTGAGTAATCAATCTTCCCTGATGAATCTGCATATTGAGCCCACCGACATCAACGGCTCTGAGACACTGCAAAAGATCGTCTTTACACCGCCAGACAATATCCTGCTCACAGGTACCGGGCTAACAGACAATACGGCAACGGTTGCACCGGGAGAAACAGAGCAGGAATTTGAGCAGCGCATTGCTAGCTTCACCTTTATTCCTGAACAAGCCCTGGATGCAGGCACATACCCAATGTCGTTTGATGTCACCGTGGTAGATACTGCACCGGGTACCGGCAAAACCGATACCAAAACCTTCACCAGAAGCATCAACCTTATCGTCACGCCGATTAACAATTGCGCCACCGTGGCTGCACCGGATCAAGCGGGTATGGAAGATGAAATCATCCCCCTGACTGGCCTATCTGCTCTGTTAAATGATAACGATGGCAGTGAAACCATTTCGGTCACTTTATCACAAGTGCCCGATGGCGCCGTTATCACTGACACTGCTGGTCAACCCCTGCCCCACAATGGCAATGAGCAGTGGCAGATACCGGCCTCATTGATCAGCGATACCGGAGCCATTCAAACTCTGAATTTTCAACCGCCAAAAGATTTCAGTGGCACCATCAATCTGAAGTTAAATGCATTCAGCCATGAAATTTCACTGACAGAAGTCTGTACTGACAGTGTGCCTTTCTCTATCAGCATCCAACCGGTCGGTGATGCGATAACCGTCGATCAACTTTCCGACAGTTATAATGGCGATGAAAACTCAGTGATTCCCCTGCTATTAAACGCACGATCCACAGATACATCGTCCGATAAAATGGATCTGCCTGAAGGCATCAAAGTCACCATGACCATCTCTGACAGTGGCGGCACACTTTTTCCGCCAGATGCCGGATCGACACAACCAACACTGCAAATTCCCGGCAGTAATGCAGTCAGTTTCACCCAGTCAGGCGCAAGCTATACAGCCTCAGTGACAACAGACAACACACAGTTGCAGCAGGTCGACTTTAATACGGGGGATGGTTATGGAACCGCTGAGGTAACGGTGACCATTCAGTCTGTCGACAGCACTTCCGGCATGACCACATCCTACGGACCCGACGTTACATTGAACAGCAACTTTACCATTGTGCCAAAAAGCGACCCACCCACTGTGGAAGTTGCAGGTGATCATCTGTTCAGCAATATCAACACGGCCATTCCACTGTTTATCAAAGCCAGTGTTATTAACCCGGCAGCA
>JAQFVO010000160.1 GCA_027942505.1 Endozoicomonas sp.
ATTCATTCACCTGCCTCTCCAGTGAAATCACCTCTACACGGGTCACTACGCCATCTTTGGTCAGAGGCTCTTTTATCGACAGCTCTTCTCTGGCCAGACTCAGACTGCGGGTTATTGTCGCAACTTGTGCCTGCTGCTCCTGCAGTTCCTGACGCTTCTGAATTGACTGCTGCTGCAACACCGATGCCTGGCTTTTCAAGGCACTCAGACGTTCTGTAATCAGCTTCCGTGCCGCCTCTTGTTGCGGTAGATCAGCTTGTTGCGGTAGATCAGCTTCGGGCAATTTAAAACGACTAATGTCTTTTATAAGCCAGCTGTCATCCTGCTGACGAACCAGTAACGCCAGCTCTGACTCCAGCCTCGATATAGTTCCCTGGATAGACTCCCTTTCCGACTCGTTCACTCGGAATGAAGATTGAAAGCGGGTCTCATCGACTCGCAGCAGTTTGTCTCCTGCGAGCACAAAGTCGCCTTCTGTTACATAAATCGACTTAAGAATGCCGCCATCGAGACTTTGTACTTCCTGAACTTTGCTGGAAGGCATCACACGTCCAAATCCCGTGACAGTATCGTCTATTTCAAGAAAAAAACTCCAAAGCAGCAGCGTGACAACAAAAGCCAGCAATACCCAGACGAACCATCTCAATGAAGGCGCTATAGTCAGAACCCTTGCCTGATCGCTCCCGCTGGCCGTTTTCACCAGCCAGTGATGCCAGGATTTATCCACAGGCTTTACGCTTTGTTACTGTCTGGTCAGAAATTAACTGCCCATCCTCCAGCATCAAGACTCGGTCGACTATGGACAACAGCGAGCTGCGATGAGTAATCACCAGCAAGGCTACGTGACCCGGAAGCTCCCTCAGCGTTTGCTGAACCCTGTTATCCATAATGCTGTCCATATGTGCAGAGGGTTCATCCAGAACGAGAATATCCGGAGAGTTGACCAGTGCCCGGGCCAAGGCCACTGAACGACGCTGACCACCAGACAGTCGCTGCCCTCCTTCACCAACCTGGCATTCAAGCCCGGCAACGGCATCCCCGGTAAACATGGTGACGCCCGATTTTTTTGCCACCTCCAATATATCTTTCTCTGCCTTGTCCGTTATCCCCATGGCAATATTGCTCATCACCGCTCCGTTAAATAACCAGGGCTCCTGGGCGAGAAATCCGATTCGTCTTCTCAATGCTGCCGGGTGGATGTCGCACAGGTTAATTCCATCGACAAGGATCTGACCGCTGTCAGGTAGATATAGAGCTGCCAGTAAACGAGCAAGGGTTGATTTTCCCGAACCGGAGCGACCTACAATAGCCACTTTTTCACCTGGTTTTATGGCAAAGGAGACCTCTTTGATGACCGCAGAAAAACCGCACGGGTAAGTGAACGACACTTTATCAAAAACAATACCTCCC
>JAQFVO010000283.1 GCA_027942505.1 Endozoicomonas sp.
GCTGTTGGCGTTTGCCGATATCATCGATCAGCATCGTGAAGAATTGGCTCTGCTGGAGTCGCTGGATATGGGCAAACCGATCACAGCGGCACTGAACGACGACCTGCCCGGTAGCGCCAACTGTATTCGCTGGTGCGCCGAGGCTGTCGATAAAATATACGACGAAGTAGCTCCAACTGATGAGAGTGTGCTGGCCCTGGTTACCCGCGAACCGGTAGGAGTGGTGGCTGCAATTGTGCCCTGGAATTTTCCCCTGAGCATGGCTTCATGGAAACTTGGCCCGGCGTTGGCCAGCGGTAACAGTGTCATTCTCAAGCCTTCAGAAAAGTCACCGTTGACAGCCATTCGCATCGCCGAGTTGGCTGAACAGGCCGGCCTGCCCAGAGGCGTTTTGCAAGTCCTGCCAGGCTTAGGCCACACCGTTGGCAAGGCTCTGGCACTGCACCCGGATGTTGATTGTCTGACCTTTACCGGCTCCACCAAAGTGGCCCGCCAGTTGATGGTTTATGCCGGTGAATCCAACCTGAAACGGGTCTGGGTGGAGGCTGGCGGTAAAAGCCCACACATTGTTTTTGCTGATGCGGGTGATCTTGATCAGGCCGCCAGATCTGCCGCAATGGCCATCGGTTACAACCAGGGGGAGGTCTGTACCGCCGGGTCACGACTGCTGGTGGAGGCATCAATACACGACGAATTTCTTGTTTTGTTAGAACAGCACCTCTCTGCCTGGCAGCCAGGTCACCCGCTGGATCCGGAAACCACAGCGGGAGCCATTGTTGACTCTGTTCAGACGGCAACCATTCTGCGCTACATCGAAACCGGTAAACAAGAGGGGGCGCAATTAGTCGTGGGTGGCAGACAGTTGATGGCTGAGACCGGAGGGTACTACATTGAGCCGACGGTTTTTGCCGGGGTAAATAACCAGATGACTATTGCCCGTGAAGAAATTTTTGGGCCGGTACTGTCTGTTATCCCGTTTCACGATGAAGACGACGCTATCACGATTGCCAACGACAGCGACTACGGCCTGGCTGCCGGCATCTGGACCAGCAATCTGGACAGAGCCCACCGGGTAGCCAGACGACTGCGGGCCGGCTCGGTGTTTGTTAATAACTACCACGGAGGGGATATGACGGTGCCTTTTGGTGGTTATAAACAGTCCGGTAACGGTCGTGACAAGTCACTTCATGCCCTGACCAAGTACACCGAACTGAAGTCGACCTGGATTGCCCTGGAGACCCGCCCATGAAGCTCAAGGCTCCGGTGCACACCTCAACCCACGCCGACTCTTACTATGCGGCAACAAAAAATATTACCACCGACTACCCGCAACTGACCGGTGATCAGACAGTTGATGTTTGTATTGTCGGCGCTGGCTTTACCGGCGTTGCCACCGCGCTGGAGTTAGCTGAGCGCGGCTATCGTGTTGCCGTGGTTGAGGCCCGGCATATTGGCTGGGGCGCCACGGGGCGCAACGGTGGCCAGTTGATAAGAGGCATCGGCGATCAGCCAGAGCAGTTTGCTAACCAGATCGGGCAGGAGGGAGTAGCCGCCATTTATCAGATGGGCTTTGAAGCCGTCGAGCTTGTGCGCGAGCGAGTGCGCCGGTACGACATCCAGTGTGACCTGAAAATGGGCTACGTGGATGCAGCGATCAAGCCGCAACAGCTAAAGGGCATTTTCGATGAATATGAACATCTCAAGCAACGCAACTACGCCCATGAACTGGAGCTCCTCTGTGAAAACGATCTGCAGCAGTACGTCAACAGCGGACGCTACATCGGTGGCATGGTGGATATGGGCAGCGGCCATCTCCACCCGCTGAACCTCTGTCTTGGTGAGGCTCAGGCAGCGCAACAACTGGGTGTCCAGTTTTTTGAGCAATCACCGGTAGTCGACATTGTCAAACGAAAACAGCCGTGTGTGGTGACCGAAAAGGGGAGAATAACCTGCCAGTTTCTGGTGCTGGCCGGTAACGCCTACCTGGGTAATCTGGAACCAAAAATTGGGAAAAAAGTTCTACCGGCAGGCAGCTACATGATTGCCACACAAAAGCTGGAAGATTCCCTCTGGCAAAGTCTGATACCAAAAGACAGCGCCATCTGCGATGCCAGCCTTGCCCTGGATTATTTCCGCCTGTCGGCAGATAAACGACTATTGTTCGGTGGTATGTGCAATTACTCAGGACGCGACCCCAAAGACATCACCGCTTCCCTGCGGCCAAAAATGCTCAGGGTATTTCCCCAGCTGGCGAATACCACCATTGACTACCAGTGGGGAGGTATGATCGGTATCGGCGCTAACCGAATGCCACAAATTGGGCGGTTGTCGTCAAATATTTATTATGCCCAAGCTTATTCCGGGCATGGCGTCAATGCCACTCATATGGCAGGGCGTGTTCTGGCCGAGGCGATCTCCAGCCAGTCAGAGCGTATCGATACCTTTGCCCGCATCAGTCACATGACGTTTCCAGGTGGCCGCTACCTGCGTTCCCCTCTGTTGGCGCTGGGCATGCTCTGGTATCGACTGAAAGAGGCGGTATAACCTTGTCCTGAGACGACTCTCCTGTTGTCAGCCCGAATGCAAGTCGGGAGAGTATTTAAGGAGCTGTCTTTAAATTATTTCCACACTTCAGGACGCTACCCGCAAAGGCCCAACCGTTTGTGCTTTTGCGGGCAGCGGGTAGCGGGCGGCGGGTAGCGTCCCTGGAAATGTAGAAATTATTCCAGAACAATTCCTAAGGGCAAATTCCTAGCAGCAACCCGCCATTGCTGTCTGATTGCCAGGGTTGCAGGCAAACGGGCCATAATGAACCTGTCGGTCGCCGTGCACGGTGAAGTGTTCTGTGTAGCGAGTATCCTGCACCATGGCTGCGGTATTCCCACACACCAGCATCGGTTTGCCGGTGCTGAAACGGTGGTGGTCGTCCAGCAGGAAGCTGTGTTGATGCCCGGGAATAGTGCCGCGATAAACAGCGACCTGGCCGTAGTCTTCACAGATATCTTCCAGGTTATTCAGCTTGAAGGCTCGCACCGTCAGTGACTGAAAGCCAATATGGCCAATCTGATCTTCAATATCGGCATTGGCAATGGTTACTGGTCGGGCGGCGAGCAGCCGGTAGTCCTGACAACCAAGGCCGTTTAACAGACGCCTAAAGTCTTCTATATACAAAGCCCCGCCAAGGCACTCACCCATCAGCACCGGATCAGATTTCAGGTCGTCGGGTATGCGCTGGTGGGCAAACACATCGGAAAACAGCAATTCACCTCCTGGCTTGAGAACGCGAAAAATCTCCCGGAAAACCGCCTCTTTTTCTGGCGAGAGGTTGATCACACAGTTGGAAATCACCACATCGATGGAGTCATCGGCAATGCCGGCAGCTTGCAGGTCTTCGATGTAGCCACTGCGAAAGTCGACATTGGTACGCTGATAACCAAACCGATCCATGGTCTTTGACAAGTGTCGTTTGGCTACTGCCAGTTGTTCATCGGTCATATCGATACCAACGACTGAGCCGTGTTCGCCTACCAGACTGGCAACGATGTAGCTGTCCCGGCCACTGCCACAACCAAGGTCTAGCACGCTGCAGCCGCTCAGTGCCGGTGGAATAGGGGAACCACAACCGTAAAACCGTTCGGTTATCTCCGGGTCAAGCTGTTCGATAATGGTGCGGATAGCGCCTGGCATTGCTGCCGGGTTGGTGCAACAGGCATTGGTTTTCAAGTCTTTTGCCGTGGCAAGAACACGACCGTAGTAATCTTTCAGTGCGCTATGCTGGCTTGATGGGGTGATCATCGTCTTTTCCGGGCAAGGAAATTTGTTCTGCTCAGGATAGATCAGTCACTGTGAAATGACAGTGATGGCGATGGTATATGGCAGCAACTCCCTGTATGCTAGAGTCCCTCCCGAATAGCCATGAACGAACAGGCAACGTAGTAACAATGGTTATAAGGCCGACTGCGTTGTACGGTCACTCATGGTGACCCTTAATGAGACAACTGAATGACCTTCGCCAACCTGGGACTCTCCCCGTCTATCCTGCAAGCCATCGCTGAGCAGGGCTATGAACATCCTTCGCCCATCCAGTCCCAGGCGATACCGGCCATTCTGACCGGGCATGATGTTATGGCTGCAGCCCAGACCGGCACAGGAAAAACTGCCGGTTTTACCCTCCCGATGCTTGAGCTGCTCAGTCGTGGTGAGCGGGCCGGGCCCAACCAGGTACGAGCACTGGTTCTGACGCCGACGCGCGAGCTGGCCGCCCAGGTAGGCGACAGTGTTGCTACTTATGGTCGCCATATGCCGGTGCGTTCTGTGGTGGTTTTTGGTGGCGTCAAGATCAATCCTCAGATGATGAATCTGCGCCGCGGTGCCGATATTCTGGTGGCGACACCGGGGCGGCTGCTTGACCTATACAACCAGAATGCGGTGAAGTTCCGGCATCTGGAAATGCTGGTGTTGGATGAAGCTGACCGGATGCTCGATATGGGTTTTATACACGATATCAGACGTATTTTATCGTTACTGCCAGCCCGGCGTCAGAACCTGTTGTTTTCTGCCACATTTTCTGACGATATACGACAACTAGCTAAAACCATTGTGCACCAGCCTGTGGAGATTGATGTATCTCCACGCAATACCACGGCGCGTACCGTGCGCCAGTGCATTTACCCGGTGGATAAAAACAAAAAGCCAGCACTGTTGACACGCCTGATTGAAACCCACAACTGGCAGCAGGTACTGGTATTTACTCGTACCAAACACGGTGCTAACCGGTTAACCCGGCACCTTGAAAGTAAAGGCATTCTGGCGGCGGCTATTCATGGCAACAAGAGTCAGGGGGCTCGCACAAAGGCGCTGGCCAATTTCAAAAGTAACGAGATTACTGCTCTTGTGGCTACAGACATTGCCGCCCGGGGGCTGGATATTGACCAACTGCCGCAGGTGGTGAACTTTGATCTGCCCAATGTACCGGAAGATTACGTGCACCGTATTGGCCGCACTGGCCGGGCTGGGGCTCAGGGGCATGCGATATCACTGGTATGTGCCGATGAGACTAAACAGCTGGCCGATATCGAACGGCTGATTAACGAATTGCTGCCCAGGGAGGTGGTCGACGGGTTTGAGCCGGTAAACCAGGTGCCAACAACCACCTTGAGTAATAAACCACGCAGACCGAAAAAGCCTAAAAAAACTCAGCCTGAAGACTCTGTTCAGAGCCGAGCGGAACGTCCACCTCAGCAGAGGCGACCACGTAGACGACCGCGTAAAAACGGTGAAACTAGCGGACGGGTCTTTACTCAGGGGAGCAGGTGACATTGTTCCCAACTGGAATAGTGGTTTCTGTTTCCTGAGGAATTGAACACAAATGTTCCTGACGATGGTTTGTCACTCCCTGTCATGAAAGCTTTAGTCACGGAGACACAGAGGAAAAGCTTTTTCTCTTCTCCGTGACTCTGTCCCTCCGCGGCAATTTTCTTTCACGGCAAATATTCTCCCCCTTCTGCCACGAAGGAAAATATTTCTGGCTCCTCTTTGCCTGGCAGGTTGTTATTTTCTGAACGAAATATGGAGGTTATTTAAGAACAATTCCTAATCGTGAGTCAGCAGCGCAAGCAGGGTTTGGAAAAAACGTCGTCTGTTATTGACCAGGTCACTGTCCGGGCCTTCTATCTGATTTTGCACAACAGCAACAAACTGTTCGCGGTAGGGGTGATCCTGCAACAGCTCTCGCAGATGAGCCGCAGATCTTTGTGCCTCTGCGCTGCTATCCTTCGGCAATATCTGCTCGGCCCGGTGCAGTGTGATCAAACAGTGCAGCAACAGCTCACACACACTCTCCTGAGTTGTTTGTGGCACCCGGAACAGCACAGGGCAGGGGAATTTCAGGCTCGCGCCGTTTTGCAGATGCATTGTTAAACTCCTAAGGTTGTCGGCCAGGTGCTTCAGGCTACGGCTTAACACCTCGGTTTCCGACAGCAAACTAAGACACTGTACTGGTCGATCCACGCCGGGCACGGAGACGGTGGTTATCTCGGCCCTGGACAGGGACGAATACAAATGGCCCTTCAGTCTCAAGGTCCTCAGGTTCAGGTCTCCGGCCGTCAGTGTGAGGGCCATAGCCTGAGGGGTTATGAGTGGGGCGCAGCCGGGAAATGGCCGGATATTGGCGTGGGTGTGCAGACTGGCGGCAACGCTGGTGTGGGTGTCGGTCATTCGGTCCATCAGTGTTCTTATGCCGCCTTCCGTGCCGATCACGTCGATATCGTCGTAGGTGGGACTCATTCCCTGCAGATAGCGGGCAAACAGGCCTCTTACTAGCAGAACCGGCTCTCTGTGGGAGCTATTGATTTGATCGATAATCTGTAAAGATTTGCTCAGCAGCGGGGTGAGAACGAGGCTGTCAGCAGGGTTTTCCCTGTCGGCAGGGGGCGTGCCGTGCTCGCTGAACCACTGCTCTAAAGCCTTGCGTAGCCCACACCCTTCGGGCAACCGGGAAATGCAGGCGGTTATTTGTGATCTGGAAACAGGACTGCCATGCAGGCGCTGGCCCGTTCTGAACAGATGGGTCAGGAA
>JAQFVO010000287.1 GCA_027942505.1 Endozoicomonas sp.
TGTGGTCGCTGTGTCAAACTTCCTGAAACGCGATGTGGAAAACTTCTGTTAGGTGCAGGCATTATCGTAGCCGTAGGGCTGGTGGGGACCCTGTTTTCAATTCCTATGATTGCCAGAAGTATCTGTGTGCAGCCAGAAAACACGATAAAACTTACTGGTGATTCACAAGACAGTAGTCGCCTTGGAAGATTCTACAGTGCGCAGGTTGAACGGATATCACTGCGGGAAAATCTTGAGGATTTGCTCAATTTCAGCCCGAGAGCGTGGAATAGTCCGAATGAAAATTATTTACGCGCCGTGCAGAATATTACCAGTAAGCTGCACAGTATTGGGCTTGCCACATATCAACAAAATTACAGCTTTTCTGATGTGGGCTCTGATGTTACCCCGTCAATTAAAAGTTCCCTGTCTTGTGAGCTTGAACTTTCTACACCCTTGACATCTAACAGTTGTAATTTGTTCACGCTGATTCCGGGCAAGAGTAGTAAAGTGGTTGTTTTGGGCGCTCATCTGGATACCGTTTGGAACAGTAAAGGTGCTAACGACAACGGGTCAGGAGTTATCGCCGTTATGGAGATTGCCCGTATCTTTAGCAAAAATTCTGTGCAGTTCGAACACCCTGTGCTTTTGTCTTTTTGGGGAGGTGAGGAAATAGGGTTGCTGGGGTCAAGGTTCTTGCATGAGAGTGGTGAGATAGGCGCTATTGTCAGCGCGTTGAGCAATGGGGCAGTGGCAGACGATGTCACTATGCAGTGCTACATCAATTTAGACGGTGTCGGTAGTAAAGACCCACTGCCCTATTTTATACCATTGTGGCTTAAAGATATAACGGTCGACCACCCAGACTCCAAACACACAATTCCACCCTTCGTCTCTTACGACGTTATACCCTCTCCCCCGGGTACCAGAGAACTCGCCAATCAGTTTCTCTGGGAGTTTGATCAGGCCGGGACATGCGCAGCTGATGTAAAACCAAGAGCACTTTCAGATCATGCATCATTTTCCCGCAATTCTGTTCCAGCTGTACATATTTTGGCCCTGGCTGATGACTGTTACCATCGTCCTTGTGATAACTCGGTGGACAGGGTTGATTTCGACAAGTTGGAAAAAATAATCAAGACGTCTATTCGTGTGATCACCAGACTGGCACAGAGTAAGGAGGGGTTACAGGTAGATGCATGACATGATTTCTGTAGCTAATCAGTTGTGAAGTGAACGACAACTATCAAAACACAGCAGGCAGGTGCGGCCACGGAGGCCGCAGGAATTTGTCGTGTATTACAGGTCTTTGGTGAAGGTGCGGGTAATAACGTCGCGCTGTTGTTCCGGTGTCAGGGAATTAAAGCGAACAGCGTAGCCAGAAACGCGGATAGTCAGGGAGGGGTACTTCTCAGGGTTGGCTGCCGCGTCTTCGAGCATTTCCCGGGAGAGAACATTGACGTTTAAGTGTTGACCGCCTTCACGGGCTGGCATTTGCTGTACTTCCAGCTCCAGTTCGCGAGATTCGAACTGGCCCAGTTGTTCCAGTGCAACCACTTCGTCCTGCTTGAAGGTATCGCTTTTTGCGCAAATCAGACGGGCTTCGCCGATGGCTTCATCGACCAGCCAGATGGAGTTTACCAGGGCACTGTTGTCGCTGGAGGTAATCTGAATACCTTTCATTGTATTGATTCCTTGATACTCAAGTTCAAACAAATGTGCAGAGTTCAATAGCGTAAAATATGCTCTTCACTCTGCTGCCATAGCTCTGTATTTTTTATTGCTTTTTATGTCAAAAAATAGGGTTTTATAATATTTAAAAATTAACCGAAGTCAATGAAATTCTATTTATTAAACGTAAGTCGTATAATTTATTGATTTGTGACAATGGGTAATATTGTTCTGTGTGGTACGCGCTTTGAGGTGGCTGAAGGGAGGAGTGCGCACGGCCACTACTGTGGCACGGATCAGGTGAAGAATTAAAGAAGATTTCCCCGTTTTTGAGGGTGTCGCAAAAAGCATAAAAGCCTTGAACCACGAAGGACACAAATGTTCATGACGATGGTTCGTCACCCTCTGTCATGAAAGCTTTAGCCACAGAGTCACGGAGACACAGAGGA
>JAQFVO010000311.1 GCA_027942505.1 Endozoicomonas sp.
CAATTCTTGGGGCAGGATTTGCACAAACCCATTGCTACTGGCAACTCACCGCCAGCCAGCATCCCAATGCACAGCGATTATCGAAACCTAGCGGAAAACCCACTACTTTTAGTGGTGGGATGGATCGGGCCGCGCAGGTAGCGACAGCCGGAATGCCGGACCACCGACAGGGCTGAAAAAAACTTGAACCATTACACAAAAACCAATGTCTTTTTAAGCATGACTAAACGCGCCTACAAATACCGATTCTATCCGACAGTTGAGCAAGAAAAGGTTCTTGCCCAGACTTTCGGCTGTGTGCGTTTTGTCTACAACCAGATTCTTCGATGGCGTAGTGACGAGTACTACAAGAACGGCAATAGCGTCAATTACAATGCCGCCTCAAAGCATCTCACCGAGCTAAAAAAGAACCCTGAGTATCAGTGGTTGAATGATGTGTCCTCTGTACCTATCCAACAATCGTTACGCCACCAACAAGCGGCATTCAAGAACTTCTGGGAAGGCAGAGCAAAGTACCCTACTTTCAAAAAGAAACATGCAAAGCAAAGCGCTACTTTTGCGTCTTCTGCATTCAGCATGAAAAGCGGCCAGCTGTTCATTGCCAAAAGTAAAGAGCCGTTGAATATTCGATGGAGCCGACCACTCGCTTCTGAACCTTCCAGTATCACCATTAGCAAAGATCGGGCAGGCCGGTACTTTGTTTCTATGCTTTGCGAATTTGAACCTAAACCAATGCCTATCAGTAAAAAAAGGGTTGGCATTGATTTAGGTTTAACCGATCTGTTCATCACATCGGACGGTAAAAAATCCGGCAATCCCCACCATACCCGACGCTACGAGCAAAAACTGGCTCACCTCCAGCGTCAACTGGCTAAAAAGCAGAAGGGAAGCAACAACCGAGCCAAAGCAAGGCTCAAGGTTGCCCGTCTTCATGCCAAAATAGCCGACTGCCGGATGGATGCTACCCACAAGGCATCCCGTACACTCATTAACGAGAACCAAGTTGTGTGCGTCGAATCGTTGAATGTGAAGGGCATGATCAGAAATCCAAAGCTGGCCAAGCACATTGCAGATGCCAACTGGGGAGAGTTTGTCCGACAACTGAAGTACAAGTC
>JAQFVO010000411.1 GCA_027942505.1 Endozoicomonas sp.
ACTTACACATAATCCAGTGGTTCTCGGCACGCAGCACGCTGAGCCAGGATGAGAAGAATGACTGCCTGCTCTCTGCCGTAAGCAGAGACCATTTCCATGTTGTTAAATGGCTATGCAGTCAGGGTGCCGGCTACGGGGAAAAAAACGATTGGGGGAATTGTGCGCTGTCTTACGCGTTGGACAATGGCAACGTAGCGATGCTGGAGTGGTTTTGCCAGCGGGGTGGGGATATTGACCAGACTGGCGTCAATGGCCAGAGTGCCTTGGCACTGGCCATTAACGCCTCTCAACCACAGGTCACCCTATGGCTGCTCCGCCGTGGCTGTCACCTGACAAAGAGAGATATTGCTTACAACTTTCATCGCAGCCGACAGTTCCCACCGAAGAGGGTCAGAAATTCCAGGGAGCTGTTACTGGGTATGATATTCGCCATGACATCAAAGATTCACCGTGCCATTCTCTTTCACTCCTGCAACCTGCAGCAGAAATTTTGGCTTTTATACTGTCTGGAGCTTTATGGCGTTAACGAGAAACCGAGTGAAGAAGAAGTAGACGCCTGCTTTGCCCGGTTCAATCAATACAATGACAAGACGCTGGAACACAAATGCCTGCTGGCGCTGACCAGGCTCATTAGGCAGCGATCAGGTACTCTCGAGGTACGTCTTGATGCCGTTGATAGTCTGCCAATTCCTTCCGATTGCAAAGGTAACCTGCGGGATTTGGTCAGAGTTAGTCTTGAATAATATTCAATCTTAGTCGTATGTATAAGCCGCCGGCATCGGGACAATTACTGACCGGCAAATCTCATTTCACGGCTGATTGCTCATAGTGCTGCTACTATCTTTCTATCCCTTGCAGCCTGCTCTCATAGAGGCAGAGACAGGCGCTGAGAGGTTCACGAAATTAACGAAGGGCGTTGCCACGCAGGAGAATGGCCAGGAGGCTGTCCGAGAATAGACTGCCCTACGCGACAACTGCCCCTGTATCCATGCAGTCGTGCGGTTGCGATAAAT
>JAQFVO010000418.1 GCA_027942505.1 Endozoicomonas sp.
TACCTTGTTGCCAGGGCGTTGCCATGCACACTCCCGGGCACAGCCCGGGGTCGATGTGCTTCTGGTTTCCCGGACACAAGCTGCTGATTGCCGGCGACACCCTGTTCCGCCGATCCATCGGCCGTACCGATTTGTGGGGTGGTGACTACCAGAGTATTGAGCGCTCAATCAGACAAAGACTCTACACGCTGGACGAAGAAGCCGTTGTCGTTACCGGTCACGGCCCTGAAACAACTATTGGCGAAGAGATTCGAGATAATAGTATTATTCGCGGCTAACTCGCTGAGGAGTTGTCTTTAAGTAACTTCCACGTTGCAGCACGCTACCCGTCGCACGCTTCCCGCTACCCGAAAAAGCACAAACAGTTGAGCTTTGCGGGCAGCGGGTAGCGGACGGCGGTCTTTTACAAGCCAGTTAAAATCAGGAAGTTATTACCAGACAAGTCTTGATTACTTTTAATTACTCTTTCACGGGAAGTCATTATGAAATTAACAGCATATCTTCCACTGCAACCATACTGTCCGCCACTTTGTTGACCGGCTGCCAGACAACCAACCCATACCCCGGTGAACAACAGACCAGTAAGTCAACCAGTTATGGTCTCGGCGGTCTTGTTGCCGGCGCCGCCATTGGAGCTCTGGCCAATGGTAAAGATGGAGCCATCGCAGGTGCCCTTCTTGGAGGAGCAGCGGGTGCAGGCTACGGTAACTATCTGGACAGACAAGAGGCAGCGTTAAGGGCTCAATTGCAAAACACCGGCGTACAGGTTTACCGGGAAGGGGATCAACTCAAGTTGATCATGCCTGCGAACATCACCTTTGCATCCAGCAGTTCTGATATCAACAGCGCCTTTTACCCAGTCCTCAGTTCCGTCGCCGAGGTTTTCGGTGAGTTCGACCGCAACCTGATTCAAGTTGTCGGTTACACCGACAGCACCGGCGGCGACAGCATCAACCTGCCACTGTCCCAGGCCCGCGCCGACAGCGTTGCTAACTATCTTGCCTTCCAGGGAATCAGCGGTACCCGCATCACCGCCTTTGGTCGTGGCGCGCAAGACCCCATTGCCAGTAACGAAACCCGCGGAGGCCGGGCAGCCAATCGTCGCGTAGAAATAAACCTGCTCCCTATTCCACAACAACGCTGACCAGCCAGATGGCAGGATAATCAATCCTGCCATTTCACAAGATCCAACCCCAAACACACGACAACATCAAGACAGTGATATTACTCGTTACCAGGCAACTGATGAGCCATCAAATACCCGGAAACAACCGGAGTCTTCTAATGTCAACTCACTGATAACCTTTCTTAAACCGGTCACGCTC
>JAQFVO010000467.1 GCA_027942505.1 Endozoicomonas sp.
AACCTCTTTATTGTTCAACAAACTGGCCCATCGTCATTCCCGCAAAAGACCTTGAAAAGAAGGGAACCACAAAGACACGAAGACACAAAGTTTTTTTTGGGCTTGCGCGCCCGGCAAGCAAAAAAGGCTTCCTTTGTGCCTTCGTGTCTTTGTGGTGCAAGGCTTTTATGCTTTTTACCCGCCGTCCTTTAACCTGGCAAGAACTTCTGCCAACTCAGCTGGCAGGGGCGCCTCAACCTTCAACACGCGCCCGTCAGGCAGGGCAAACTGAATGCTCGCGGCGTGCAGAAAAAGCCGCTTCAAACCAAACCGTTTCTGCTCCTGATTGACTTCATCCATGCCGTACTTCTCATCCCCGGCAATAGGGTGGCCCGCGTGGAGACAGTGAACGCGGATCTGATGGGTTCGCCCGGTAATGGGATACGCCTCCACCAGAGTCATGTTGGTATAGCGCTCGAGCACACGATACGCGGTACGCGACTGCTTGCCGTCCGGATGGACCCGAACCATTCGCTCTCCCGATTGCAACACATTCTTGAGCAGCGGGGCATTGACCAGCTGTTTCCTGGCGGGCCATTTGCCCACGACCAGCGCCTGGTACAGCTTTTCCACCCGCCCTTTTTGCTGCAACTGATTGTGCAGGTGCCGTAGCATGCTGCGCCGTTTGGCAATCACCAGGCAGCCAGAGGTATCCCGGTCCAGACGGTGCACCAGCTCCAGCGTGCGGTTTTCGGGGCGCAACTGACGCAGGGCTTCGATCACCCCATAAGAGAGGCCACTGCCGCCATGCACCGCCAGACCGGAGGGCTTATTGATAATCAACAGTTGATCATCTTCATAAAGCACTGCCTGTTGCAACTGCTCGATCACATTGTCGGCAGGCCGAACCGGTGCATCTCTGTGCGCCAGGGTGATCGGCGGTACTCGCACAAGGTCATGTAACGCAAGGCGGTAGTCTGCCGTTACCCGCTTCTTGTTGACCCGCACTTCGCCTTTGCGCACGATGCGATAGACCCGGGTTTTCGGAACGCCCTTGAGAATCCGCAGCAGAAAATTGTCAATACGCTGGCCGGCAGCGTCCTCATCAATGGTAATAAAGGCTACGCTGGTACCAATCTCATCACCACCGCTGTTACCACACGGCTCTCTTTTCACCACCCCCCTGACAACCTCTGCTTTGCCCTGGTTAGATTTCGGGGCACTCTTGCCGTTTGCCAATCGGTACTTGCCGCTAGTACTGCGCACCTGTTTCAATCGCCTGAACACCTGTCTGAAAATTTCTGCCTGCCATATGCCAAGTCTTTTTTCACTGCACGAAATTAGTAAGACTTGCCACGGCCATAACTGATTGGGCTGCCAATATTATCAGTTTTGTCTCATTTGAAGCACTTACAGATTGCTGATATAGTTGTTGAGCTGTCTGGTAACTACACGAAAAGGCAGTTCGATTTACGAAGCTCGAGCATAATCTGGCGAGATAAGGCTCAACCCATGCTCCCCCTGAGCGGTCAAAAAGAATCTGAAGTTGTGGCATTTCCCATCAATATCGGGGTAAGTAACTTCAGCAAGAGTGTGTGCAGGCGGATTCCGTGGCGAGTGAGCCAGTTGTTGTTCTTCCCAGAGGGTATAACCCACAAGTCTGTGCTTGACGATTTAAAGACCACGGCAACCGCCGTGATAGTTAAACAGTGCCACCCATGATCAGAGGTTGCGCTCCCGATACCAGGGATGAGGATACGCGGACGGGTTTTACGCCAGTTAGGGACGTGCGGATTGTTGAGCTAGCATCGCACGTCGGTCAGAAGCGCCCGGTCATCGCACTCCCCCTTGCATCCAGGTTTTAGATGGGTGCGGTTTGATGAATCCTTGCAGCCATTGAGTGTTTCTGGCTGTAAATCTGACAGCTCGTTACCACCGGTAATGCAGATGTCAGCCTGAGTCCTATCGGGTAGCACCGAAAAGTTTGTCCTGAAGGAAAACCGTTGTATGGCCGACCGTGAAGAACGTCCGGTGGCCAGATACAGGCGGGATTACTCCAAACTAGCGATGGGTTGACCCGCGCAGCAACTAAAGCGCCGGATTAACCGACAGTCACAAACAGCTTTGCGGAAAACCTCTGAATAGGGTGGCCATTAGCAAATTGGTACTCTATGAAGCGAATGTTGATCAATGCAACCCAGCAAGAAGAGCTGAGGGTTGCTCTCGTCGATGGCCAACGCTTGTTCGATCTGGACATTGAGTCCGGAGCCCGTGAGCAGAAGAAGGCCAACATCTACCGAGCTAAAATAACTCGGGTTGAACCAAGCCTTGAAGCCGCCTTTGTCGACTTTGGCGCCGACCGGCACGGTTTTCTGCCCCTGAAAGAGATCTCCCGTGAATACTTCACCGGTCACACCGGCGGCCGCCCGAATATCAAGGATGTCGTCAAAGAGGGCACTGAAGTCATTGTCCAGGTCGACAAAGAAGAGCGCGGCAACAAGGGCGCAGCCCTGACCACGCTGGTCAGCCTGGCCGGTCGTTACCTGGTATTGATGCCCAACAACCCGCGTGCCGGGGGCATTTCCCGGCGCATTGAAGGCGAAGAGCGGGCCGAGTTGCGCGAAGTCCTGAGCAAGCTGAACATCCCTGCCGAGATGGGAGTAATTGTCCGCACCGCCGGTCTCGGCCGCTCTGCTGAAGATCTGCAGTGGGATCTGGACTACCTGCTGCACCTGTGGCAATCCATCAAGGAAGCCGCCGATAAAAAGCCAGCGCCGTTTCTGATCTATCAAGAGAGCAATGTTATCATCCGGGCCATTCGCGACTATTTGCGTCAGGATGTCGGAGAAGTTCTGATCGACAAAAGCTCAGTCTATGAAGAGGCCCTGGAGTTCGTTACCCAGGTGATGCCTCAGTACCAGAACAAGATCAAACTCTACCGGGACAGCGTTCCCCTGTTTAACCGCTTCCAGATCGAAAGTCAGATCGAGACTGCTTTCCAGCGGGAAGTTAAACTGCCTTCCGGCGGCTCCATTGTGATCGACCCGACCGAAGCGCTGGTCTCCATCGACATCAACTCAGCCCGTGCCACACGTGGCGGTGATATCGAAGAGACTGCCTTCAACACCAATCTTGAAGCAGCCGATGAGATTGCCCGACAGTTGCGTCTGCGCGACATCGGCGGTCTGATCGTGATCGACTTTATCGACATGGGCAACAGCCGTAACCAGCGTGAAGTTGAGAACCGCATCCGTCAGGCACTGGCCGTTGACCGCGCCCGGGTACAGACTGGGCGCATCTCCCGTTTTGGTCTGCTGGAAATGTCCCGTCAGCGCCTGCGCCCATCACTGGGAGAGACCAGCGGAGTGGTCTGTCCGCGCTGTTCTGGCCAGGGCACCATTCGCGATATTGAGTCGCTGGCACTGTCCATCCTGCGCCTGATGGAAGAAGAGGCCATGAAGGACAAAACATCTGAAATCCGGGCCCAGGTGCCGGTGACCGTTGCCGCTTTCCTGCTCAACGAAAAGCGCAAGATGATCGCCAAAATCGAAAAACGCCACAATGCCCGCATCATCGTCATCCCCAACGCCAACCTGGAAACCCCGCACTACGACGTCCAGCGTCTGCGCGACGGCAACGTGCAGGACCATGAAAGCAGTTACGAGATCATTCTCGAAGGTGAAGAATCTACCGAAGACCTTACCCCGGTAACCAGATCGCAGCCAAAGCAACAGGCGGCCGTGCGTAACATGGCACCAGCCCAGCCTGCTCCCGCAATCAAGGCGTCAGAGTCCAGACCGGGCTTTATTGGCAGCCTGCTGAAGTCGATTGGCAGCCTGTTCAGTTCGGACAACGACGACAGCAAGCCGTCTGACCAGGACAGATCTGCCCAGCGCAGCCAGTCCAACCGTCGTGATGCCCAGCAAGGCCAGGGTAAAAAGAAACCGCGCAACGACAACCAGCGCCGGGAAAAACAGGAGCGCGACAACACCCGCGGACAGAAAGAGCGGAAAAAAAGCGAGCGTAGCGACAACCGCCCCGGCAAGAGCGAGAGCCGCCCGGAAAAAGCCGAACGTCGGCCACGGGACAAGCAAGAGAGCGCTGAACGGGAACCACGAACCACTCAGGATCTGGACCTTGACCAGGGCAATGGTGACCGTCGTCGCCGTCCGGGCACTGCTCCTCGTCGTCGCAGTAACCGACAGTCACAAAGACAAGAGCTGAACCAGCCACAGCTGCAACCACTGCTGCCTGAAAATGGCAAAATGGAAACACCAGCGTTTGCCGCCCCTGAAACAGCGGGTCTTGCTGCCCAACCCGAAGAACCAACCAGGACCGTCGACCTGCCGAAGGCTGATGACAGCACCCGGGCAGCGGTGGAACCACCCGTTGCAACCCAAGAGCAGGCACCTGAAGCCGAGATCAGGCCACGGCGCTCCAGAAGGGTCAAGAATGACCCACGTCGCCAGCGGGAAAAAGCGTCTCCTGAGGCTATTGAGCTGCCAGCACCGGTGGACGAACGCCCTGCGCCAGAGCCTCATGCCGAGAGTATTCCTGCAGCAGAAGAAAAAGCGGCCATCAGCCCTGAACCTGTGCCAGCCGCTGATCACCAGGCAGCCAGTGACAAGCGCCCGGAAGAAGCTACAGCTCATGCCACGGTCGATGTAACTGCCCGCCAGGATAACAGCACTGATGATGAACGACCGGCATTTACGGCCCGGGAAGCGGAAGACCGCCCGCAAATGACCAAAATGGCTCAGGCGGTTGCAGCCTCTCGCAGCCCCGAAAAACCAGCCTATGCACCCTTGCCGGCCACCTTTGAGCAACCGGCAGCACCTGAATCTGAGCCGGCTTCAAATGAAGCAGCGATGACGGCCAGTAAAGCGGAGAAAATGTTGCAGGAGGCTCTGAACCAGTCGGAAAAAGACCGCGGCACACCAAGCCCTGATGCCCAAACGCCCGCCACTGAGCCCGAGGCCAGTGCAGAGCCTTCCGCGATGACAGAAGCCACACAGGGCAGCGAGAAAGTAGAAGAGGCATCCAAGACTGTCGAAACCGATCTGACTGCTGAGCACCCGCCGGAGCGTTCACAGCGTCGTCGCAGCCGCGCCCATAACGACCCCAGGGCCAGACGAAACACCCAGCGCATAAACTCGGATGAGGGCGAAGCGCAGGTGGAAGAGTCGACCAAGGCGACAAATACTGAGGAGAGCAATCTGTAGTGTCGTCAGTATTGCTGCTTCACGGAGGCAGTTGACAACCTGTTAGGCGGGGCGGTTATCCGCCCCATTTTTCCCTTATTTTGACCGTCAGGGAACTCTTGCGGAAATTAGTTGCCTAATGAAGTGCATGTTGATCTGCTAAGGCGTTTCGCTCAACCCAATAAAACGTCTCAACCCAAAAAGACTTAGGGTCTTGAGTTTCTTACCTGCGCGGCTTTTGCGCAATCCTTATCTCTTTGTCTGATCAACCTGCCCAATCGTGTTCTGAGTCCCGTTCATACCAGGGCGGCAGCACGATTTTTCTTCAAAATCATAACTAATAAATGCTACATCGGAGAACCGCAATGGACGGAATTACAAGTAACCAATCAACGGTAGTCAGCCATATCAGGCAGAGTGTTAATAAGACAGGCACTTTCAATAATGCCGGAGTGTCCACCCCCAATGCTGAGCCCATCAGCCAAGTCCGACAGGCCCTGACCAACCGACTTGCCAGCAAGCCCACCCTAGACGTAAAAGCCCGGAAGATCCTGACTGACTCGCTTGCCAAATTGTCTACCCTCGACGGAGAAGCTCAGCGGGCCCTGAATGACTGGCTTACCAAGGCTAAGGCTGAGCTGGATCATTGTGATGCTGCTCGCCATCCTATTCCAAAATCAGGTGCCCAGCCGTTGTTTGTATCTGCGGAACCTGGTGATGTTCCTGAATGATTTGTCAAGGCCTGTGAGGATCATGGCTAGTCTGTTCGCAATGATATCTCACCAGAAGGCTGTCCGAGAATAGCGCCCGTAGCGAGGATTACGAGAAATTGAGGATAAAAATTTCTGCTATACGAAGGCAGTTGACAACCTGATTAAGCGGGGCGGTTATCCGCCCCATTTTTTTCCCTTATGTTGGCCGGTTGGTAACTCCTGAAGAAATTAGTTGCCTAACAGACTGTTGCCCTGCTAAGGCGTTTAGCTCAACCCAAAAAAACTTAGCGTCTCAACGTCTGTTGTTTGCGCGGCTAAGTAGCTGGCCATATGGAATCACATATTTCTGGCTACTTGGGCAGGTGCTATGCGAGGCACAACGGAGGGA
>JAQFVO010000484.1 GCA_027942505.1 Endozoicomonas sp.
CTCCCGTCGAATTAGAGCTTCTGGATAATACTCTGTATCGTATCCTTGATGGATTTGACGATACTGGAACGAAGACCTTCAACAATCATGTATTTGTTGAACTCGACCTGAAACTCAACCATGTCCTTGGTGCTGTTGGGGTCCATATTGGCAACGCGGGTTTTCAGGGCGGCGTCCAGTGCTTCTGCCTGGCTGCCGAAAGCCTCAGAGACTTTGTCAAAGTTGAAGCCGCCGCTGTTGGGCTGATTGTAATTGCTGTTGTAAGTATCCTGATATGCCATGGCTGAGCTCCCTCTCAGGCTTTAGGTTGACCGTGATGTTGTTTCCAGCTCTTGTCAACGACCTCCATAGCCGCCACAACCGCAGTTAACAAACTATCGATTTTAGAAAAATCCTCCGGTGCCGCACCTTTGTCTTTTAATCCTTTCAGACGTGAGGCTTCGGTGAATAATTGATTGAGGAGCTGGTCACGATAACTGCCGTCTTTATCTTGAAGCAGTAGTTCCTCGGTAGCAGAGAGAAGCGCACTCTCTTTTTCTTTAGTTTTGTCCGCCACGGTTCCCTCCTAGACGGTATTTGAAGTTTTCAGTTCCGTTAGATAATAAAAGATAGTCAAGGTTGATATCTTCAATTATAAACCCGTTGGAGAGCTTTGCTCCCACCAGGTATCTGGAACCATCTAATAGTACAACATACGGCACTTTACCCATACTGATACCACGGATATTCAATGCTAAATTTGACGGGCTGTCATCAAAGACTCCTCCTGCGGATTTAGTGGCAAGTTCAATGGCGGGGTTATTTCCGTATTTTTTCTGGAATCGGGTGATCACTGTACGCAGATCGTAGGATTGTCCTTCGTCCAGCAGATGTCCTTTCAGGATAATGGTCTTATCGCGCGCAATGACTTGTAGTCTCGGGACAAGGGCCTTTTCCCGCAGCATGGATTTGAGCGTGTTGATGCGGCTGGCTTGATTTTCCACCTGGTCAACAACGGAGAGCAAACCGTAGATCTCCTGCTTTAAGGCGTCGACAATGCTATCAAGCTCGTCGGACGTGGCCACGTAGCCGGTCAGCACCAGAGAGCCGGGGGTGTTGTCCAGCTCAAGCTCCAGTTGATCGTATCCACGATCCTTCAAGAGCATCTCGGCGTTGTCACGCATCTCATTCATGACAATGATCTGGGAGTTAAACGGCACATTTTGCGATCTGAGCAGCTTTTGCAACTCTTGTTTATCTTGCATCGTTGGCGTATAGCCGGAGATCATTAAAGTATTATCAGGCAGCTGTCTGAATTTGACGTGTTTGAGTCCCAGCTGAGCTTTGGCGCGGTCAAATATTTCCGTGGCGTTGGGTATATTTGGTGCTTCCTGAACCTCGGTGTTGTTGCCGGACAGGCCGGCTATTGCTATGGCCAAAACCATGGCGGCAGGTACGGCTGCCAACCATTTTTTGTTGATGCGTGATAGCGGCGATGGTTCTTCGGGCTTATTATCATCGTCGTCGTCTTGCTGGCCATCAGGCAACTCTTGGTCGAAGTCATCTGCCGATAATTCCAATTCCATCGGGCTGGGCAGTTGGTCGGCATCGTCACTGGACGGTGCCGGTGGTTCCTCCCTGACAGCTGGAACCATACTGGGCAGAGTCAGGTTGGGCCACTCGGCATCGGCGGGACCAAGGGCGATGAACAGAGTGCCGGCAGTGACAATATCAAAAAAATTGTACTGAATGGCGGATCCGCCCGGCTCTCCGTTAACGTGCAAAGGAGCGCCGGCGCCGGACTCTATCCAGATTTGGTTGTTGCCCGAAATGTCGATGATCAGCTCTACTTCGCTGAGGTTGTCATCGGTCAATATCAGGTCACAGGCGTCACCCCTGCCCAGCGAGTAACGGCCAGGTTCTAAAGGAATCTCGGCACCAATGTGATTACCGGAAAGTATTTTCAGATAAAATTCAGCCATGAATTACCTCTTGCCAGTTGGAGGCAGAAAGCGTTGTGACTGGGCTCTTAAACGGTAAAGTTGCCAACATCCTGTTGATTCTGTCCGTAGTTATTGCTGGAACCCTTATGTGTCATGATTACTGGCGCACGGTTAATCCCGCTATGGGATCAGGGTAGACAAACCGCCTGTACCAGACACTGCTGGATAATTCATCGGCACGTTTGCCACTTATTAGATGCCCGTTGTGAAATTGTTCGATAAAATTGCAAAAAGTGCGGCAAGATAGCCCTGATAACAATAAACATAATAAGAGGCGCAGTGCAATGGACGCATCTTTCTGGGATGGCAAACGACCTGCTGGCGTTGGTAATAGCATCAATCCGGATGAGTATTCCAGCGTACTTTCCGTTGTCAACGCCCTGTTACGTGAAAATGGCGCACGTCCGGCTTTTACCGGCATTGGCCATACGCTCAGCTACCACGATATAGATGTTCTCAGTCGGCAGTTTGCCGCCTATCTGCAAAATAACACCAATCTGAAGCCGGGTGATCGCATTGCCATCCAAATGCCTAATCTACTGCAGTACCCGGTTGTTGTTTATGGTGCCTTGCGGGCCGGTCTGGTTATTGTTAATACCAATCCGCTGTACACGGCCCGGGAGATGCGTCATCAGTTTAAGGATTGCGGCGCCAAGGCTTTAGTGTTTCTGGAAAACTTTGGCCACCTGGTGCAAGAAGTGGTGGCTGAAACCGAGATTCAATACTTATTTGTCACCTGTCTGGCAGATATGTTGCCGACACCCAGACGACAGATTGTTAACTTTCTGGTGAAACACGTTAAGAAAATGGTGCCCAGGTACTCTTTGCCTGAAGCCGTTCCTCTGCATCGTGCCCTGAAGTCCATCAGTGCTGCGCGATATCGACCAGTGCCCGAAGCGCGGCTGTCTGATCCTGTGGTATTGCAGTACACCGGTGGCACGACAGGGGTTGCTAAAGGTGCCGTGCTCACTAATCGCAACCTGATTGCCAACATGTTGCAATCGAAAGAGATGTTGTCGCAACTCGATGAACACCAGCAGCGCATTATCAGGGTAGGGGAAGAAGTTCTGGTGGCTCCCTTGCCGCTGTATCACATTTACGCTTTTACAGTGCATTTGTTGTGTATGCCGTTTATGGGCAACCACAGCATTCTGATCGCCAACCCCCGGGATACAAACACGTTTATCAAGATGATCAAGCCCTGGCGTTTTACCGCTTTCATTGGCCTGAATACGCTTTTTGCCAGCCTGCTCAGCCACCCAAGGTTTAAAGAGTGTGACTTCTCCGGGCTGAAATTGACCTTGTCGGGTGGGACCGCCTTGCAAGAGAAAACAGCGCAAAGGTGGTACCAGGCAACGGGTTGCACAATTTCTGAAGCTTATGGATTGACGGAGTGTTCCCCAGCCGTCTGCATGAATCCCGCCGGAAACCTGTCACAACAAGGTACGGCAGGCTTGCCTGTGCCTTCCACTGAATTGAAAACCGTTAATGATGAGGGTGAAGAGACGGCCATTGGTGAACCCGGTGAGCTGTGCGTCAGGGGTCCACAGGTGATGCCCGGCTACTGGCAGCGTGATAGGGCGAGTGCCGAGGTTTTTGATGCTGATGGTTGGCTGAGAACTGGCGACGTGGCCTGTATTCAGGAAGACGGGTTTGTCAGGATTGTCGATCGCATCAAGGATATGATTCTGGTCTCTGGCTTTAACGTCTATCCCAACGAGATTGAGGATGTGGTTTGCACTCACCCCAAAGTAGCTAATTGCGCGGCTATCGGTATTCCTGATGACAGCACCGGGGAGGCAGTAAAACTGTTTGTGGTCAGGTCGGACGATAGCCTGACTGCTGAAGAGTTGTTGGGCTGGTGTCGTGATTATCTAACGGCTTACAAGGTGCCAGGGGACTGCGAATTTCGGACTGAGTTGCCGATGACGCCGGTGGGCAAAGTGCTGCGCAAGAACCTGCGTCAATCAGCGGTTGAGCCTTCCTGAAATGGCCCCTCAGCAGTCAGTTAAACTGACTGCTGGTCGTGGGCCGGAAAGTAGCGATTCAAATTCTCAGGGTCATCCTTAAGAGCAATAAATGCTTCTTCAGATGGTATGGGGGTGAGGCCGGACTGCTCCAGTTTCATCCGACGAATTGTGGCATCAAACCAGAACCAGTGTTTGTCTTCGGTCAAACACAGCGCCCTGACGCTGTAGCTGGTAGATGGGATGCACGGCAGGGGCATGGCGCTGCTAAGTCGTTTGCTGACGACAGTGGCGTCTGGGCAAGAGTAGGTAACGTTGTGGTAAATCCGCTCAAAACGGTTGAACTCATGGCCAAACATCCTGTCTGCCATGTGGTCTTGTTTCTGACTCAGGTAATACAGTGCAAAAATGCTGACCACAATCAGGATAAAGCTTTCCATATTTTCATACCTCGTGGATTAACGCATCGGGCTTCGTTGTCACTTCGGAAAACCCTTACAGGTATTCTATACGCATTTGCACAACCGTGTTCAACTAACAATGCTGCTTGGATGGTATAAATCTGTCGGCGATTGGTGCCAGCCGGGGATCACAAAGCCCAGTCAGCAACCATCTGTTTCGCTATCGGCCGGTAGGCGTCTTTTCCATAGAGAGCATCGATTAACTTGAAGGCAAAAGCCATAGCGCTGCCTGCGCCCTGTGCGGTGATTACCCGTTTCCTGTCGTCAATTACTGTGGCGTCGCCCGGGCGGGGGAGGGCCCCTTCCATCTGCTCCATAAAGGTGGGGTAGCAAGTGGCGTGGACATTATCGAGCAAGCCGTGGAAGGCCAGGACAACGGCGGGGGAGGCGCAAATGGCAGCATACCATTTGCCGGCTTTCTGCTGATCACGCAAAAGCGTTGTCAGTGCTTCGGAATCTCTCAGATGTTCAGCCCCGGGCATGCCACCGGGCAGAGCTATGAGATGGAAGGGCTTGCCCACACAGCTGTCGATGTGAGTGTCTGCGGTGATCACTGTTTTTTGTGAGCAGGTGACCGCCAGAGAGCCATCAGACGCACAGCTGGCTACCGTTACTTTGGCACCAGCTCTTCTGAGAGTGTCGATAATAGTGACAGCTTCAATGTCTTCAGAACCATCAGCAATGGGAATAAGAACCTGTCTTGGCATGGTAGGACCTCTGGCTAGATGCGGATGGCGGGGGCTCCGGGACAAAGCGCCAAACGTACGGCTCACGCTGGCGGAAACTTTAATCTAGCAGATTTACAAACCGGTGGGATAAATTTACCTGACATGGTCAAAGTCTGGCGCAACGGCCTATACGTCAGGAAAACAGGCTTGCGTTGAGAGTGTTGCTGGCGGAGACAATCGCCAGCAAATTCCCGGCAGTTATCGTCGGATTCCTTTATTCGCGGGTGAGATAAGCTGTTCGGCGATCTGATAGCCGAGGGTGTAGCCATGATGGTAGTCGGATACCAGCAGATTTCGCTGTCGAGTACCACGCGACGTTTGCAGCTGTTTTTCCGGAGCAATCTGGATCAGTTGGGTATTATTCTCCAACGCCTGATTCCGGGCGCTTTCAACGCTCTGGTTGTAAATAGTGTGTTGATTTTTTATTAAGCGCCCAATAGCCGGAGACAGTCGCTGTTGCCAGGCGAAAAGTCGTGAGGTGGCGGTCATCTTTTTGCGAAAATGCTCTGGTCTGGTCCTGATCACAATTACTTGGTCGTGGACGTCACTGATTGCTTTTTGTACTGGCAACGGGTCCGACAGGCTGCCATCGCTCATCAGTTGACCAGCAACTGGCACAGGGCTGCGATAGATCATAGGTAGTGCACTACTGGCTTTAAGTATGTCGTAGATCAGCTCAAGGGGAGTTTGATCATTGATGCGATGGTAGACGGGCTGACCACTTTTGACGCAGGTGTTGACCACGGTGAAGTGGCTATCAACCAGCAGGCGTCTGAATCGTCTGAAATCCAGGGCGCTATCCCGGGCAATTTTTTCGAAGAACCAGTCCAGGTCAAACAGGTTGCCGCCGCGGATACGCCGGATGACATTAATAAACTGCGGGTCAAGGCAAAGCTTGGTATAGGTGTCCAGGCTGCGGCCGCGCTGTCCAGCGATGAATGAGCTGAGATTAAGTGCCCCGCAAGAGACTCCGTAGTAACTATCAAAGTGTCGAAGCCTTTTATCCAAAAAGGCGTCCAGCACACCAGCGGTAAATACGCCTCGCATACCACCGCCCTCAACAACAAGCGCTCTTTTGATGGGGTAGGAGTTATTCAGAGCCAGCATCGGTAGTGTTTACAAGTAATTCAATGGAGTGGTTGCGGGAGCTGGATTCGAACCAACGACCTTCGGGTTATGAGCCCGACGAGCTACCAGACTGCTCCATCCCGCGACAAAGAAGATGCGAATTATAGGGACGTTGATTGTAATGTCAAGCATATTCAAAGGTGCTCTGATTAAACACCCGATGATAATCACCTGTAGCTGGCAACAGCCGTTTCACCTCAATCACCGCCCATTGTGCGGCTATAACGGTTTATTTCGATGTACGACAGTGAATATTCAATTACCAGTCAGTGACCTGTTGGTGATTAACTGATCAATTACATCAGGATCTGCAAGGGTTGATACATCACCAAGATTATCGTACTCATAAGCAGCAATCCGGCGCAGAATTCTGCGCATGATTTTGCCTGAGCGGGTTTTAGGCAGGCGGGGTGCCCATTGAATAATGTCGGGCGTGGCTACCGGACCAATGGCTTTGCGTACCCACTGCTTTAAACTGCTTTTTAACGCCTCACTGGTCTTTGACCCGCTGTTAAGCGTAACAAAGACATAAATACCCTGACCCTTAATATCATGCGGGAAACCAACAGCCGCAGCTTCGGCCACCTGTGGATGAGCCACCACCGCAGATTCTATTTCAGCAGTTCCCATGCGGTGACCAGCAACGTTAATAACGTCATCACTGCGTCCGGTAATCCAGTAGTAGCCGTCATCGTCACGGCGTGCTTCGTCACCGCTGTTGTACATGCCCGAAAAGCGCGAAAAGTAAGTCTGCTCAAAACGACAATGATCGCCATAGAGGGTTCTTGCCTGGCCTGGCCAGCTATCGAGCATTACCAGGTTGCCCACGCCCGGGCCATGGACAAAACAACCATCACCGTCCACCAGGGCTGGTTGAATACCAAAAAATGGTCGGGTGACTGAACCGGGTTTGAGTGCCGTCGCACCGGGCAGCGGGGTGATCATGGCGGCCCCGGTTTCGGTTTGCCACCAGGTATCCACTATCGGGCAGCGTTGTTCACCAATGGTGTTGAAATACCAGGTCCAGGCCTGCGGGTTGATGGGTTCACCCACGGAACCGAGCAATCTCAGTGAGCGACGGTGGCTACCGTCAACGGCACGATCACCCTCGGCCATCAGTGCACGGATGGCGGTCGGGGCAATATAGAGGATATTGACATTGTGTTTATCGATGATCTGGCCAAGCCGGTTGGCCTGCGGATAGTTGGGCACCCCCTCGTGCAGCACAATTGTTGCGCCGTTGAGCAGGGGGCCGTAGACGACATAAGAGTGCCCGGTAATCCAGCCAGCATCGGCATTGCACCAGAATACTTCGCCAGGCTGGTAAGCAAAAACATAGTGAAAAGTTACGCCGGCGTAGACCAGATAACCGCCCGTTGTATGTACGACACCTTTGGGTTTGCCGGTCGAGCCGGAAGTGTAAAGAATAAACAGAGGATCTTCAGCACTCATCTCGACGGGGGGGCATCGCGCTGAGCTTTGTTTAGTAATGTCATGCCACCATAAGTCCCGGTCAGGGTGCCAGATAACATCTGTGCCTGTTCGCCTGAGGACAATCACTTTTTCAACAGTCTCAGTGCTGGCAATCGCCTCTTCGACATTGTTTTTCAGAGGGATGGTACGTCCGCCACGAACACCCTCGTCGGCCGTGATCACCATTTTTGCCTTACAATCATTAATCCGCCCGGCCAGGGATTGAGGTGAGAACCCGGCAAAAACCACCGAGTGAATCGCTCCAATTCGACAGCAGGCAAGCATGGCAACCACTACATCAACGACCATGGGCATGTAAATAATAACCACATCACCTTTGCCAATGCCCTGATGTTTCAGGGCATTGGCAAAGCGGCACACGCGCTCGTGTAATGCTCGGTAGGTCACCTTTTCCGACTGGCCGGCAACGTCGGGCTCCCAGATGATGGCCGTCTGATCACCCCGGCTGGCCAGGTGGCGATCGAGGCAGTTACTGGCGGCGTTGGTAGTTCCATCGTAAAACCAGTTGATGTTGACGGGGCTGGTGAAGGAGGTGTTCTTAACCCGGGAGTAGGGGTGGAACCAGTGAATGCACTGACCCTGATCACGCCAGAAGCTTTCCGGGTCGGTGATGGATTGTTGATACATGGCCAGATACTGGTCATTGTTAATCTGAGTGCTTCCCGGGGCTGCGGGTGTCACCGGATAAACTGAAATGCCAGACATGTCGCTTCCTCCGATTTGGTTCTATCTGTTTAGTCCAAAAAGGTCAGAAGCGTTGTGAATTATCAGGGTCCCCATTGCCGACGACAGGTGCTGATATTCTCGCGCGGATTCAGGCAAAAACAACTTGCCACCTCTGTGTTTCTGCTAATCGTCAAATTGCTTTGGTGAGTCAATTTCCAGGGCATTAATGGCAATAACTGCCTGAGTACGACTACGTACCCCGAGTTTTTTGAAAATAGCGGTAACATGCGCCTTGATGGTTGCCTCGGAAACCTCCAGGTCGTAGGCAATCTGCTTGTTTAACAGGCCCTCACTGATCATTCCCAGCACCCGAAACTGTTGCGGAGTCAGGCTGGCCAGGCGTGTTTCTATATCACTTTTCTCTGGCAGTGTTGCTGCCTGAAAGTGATCGGGCCACCACTGTTTGCCCGCCAGGATGTCAGCAATGGCGACCCTGAGAGCCTGCGGCAAGGTTGATTTAGGAATAAAACCGCGAGCACCGTGACCTTTTGCTTTTAGCATGACCGACTGGTCATCCGTGGCCGAAACCACAGCAACAGGCACGTTGGGGTACTGTCCCCGGAGAAAAATCAACCCGGAAAGCCCATGCGCTCCGGGCATATGCAAATCCAGCAGGATCAGGTCTGGGTTGGCAGTGTCAGCCAGCAGCGACTGCAGCTGGCCTATGGTGGCGGCTTCAAAAATATCGGGTGCCTGAGCCACTTGATTGACTGAGTGTTTCAGTGCTGCGCGAAGCAGGGGATGGTCATCGGCAATGATTATCTTCTGGTGCATTTTGTTGGCCATTTTTTAAGGGAACGATCAAACCGTTCGACCCCTGACTGCCATCAGGCATTCTTCCAGCCTCAGTAAATGGGGGTTACGGAACTATTCTTTGAAAGATCGGTCAAATTACTTATAAATTTATATGAGGCTATCTATGTCTGATCCGTTCCTCTCTTTTTCCGCGTTGCCTGTTCCTGTTGCTGAAGTCCCCCTTGGCCCTCATTCCGAAGCCTACTTTGCTGACCAGAGTAAAAAGAAACGGGCCTTAGTTGAAATACGCGACGAGCGTCAACAATGGCCTGCCTGGAATGCCTTGAAAGAGGTGTTTTGGACGCCATGTACGACATTCTTCCAGTTGGGGCAATCAGTTGGCAGTTTTGCCGGCCACCTGCTCTTTGCCCTGCCTGCAGCGCTGGTGGGTGGGATCATTGGAGTTACGGTCTATGCACCGTTCATGAAGACCATCGATTACCTGTCGGGTAATTGCCATGGTCGCTCCCTGTGTCAATACGCCATCAAGCCTGCACAGGTGCTGGCCAATATGGTTTACAACCGGGTGACTGATGTTTTCTGCCGCTATCTTCTTGGGCCGTCTGTGCTGGCCGCGGTGGTTGAGCCTTTACATTTTATTGCTGCGGGGCTCGCTGTTGCTGTGACTGCATCCCCTTTTATCTATCGTGATTTTGTCAGTAACAGTGCCCGGACTGTTGAGGATTATATTGACTGCCCGCTGAGTACTTCGGTCAAACACTTCATTAACCATCACTTCTGGCAACGACTTGATGATGCGGCCAACGCCAGGAACGTCGAAAGTCAGCCGCTGCCACAAATGAAATCAATTTTTGCTCAGATCAAGAAGTACGGCAGTGAAGAGCATCTGCAATTAGCAGTAGCTAACGGCCAGCTGAATGCGGATGACATACCGTATCTTGCTCTCGACTGAAGCGCCTCCTGATCGATACCTTCGTTCAGAGCGCTGACTGAAAATGCTTGCCAACGTCATTGTGGACGTATATACAGGGCTGATTCCGGAGTGATCAGACACATGATGGACAGTAACGTCAGCCCAATGCAGGGTAGCGCCCCTCTTAAAGGGACTCAGAGAAAAATCATCCATATCGACTTTGACGCTTTCTATGCCAGCATAGAAATGCGTGATAATCCAAAGCTGTCTGGCAGGCCCGTGGCCGTTGGCGGAATGCCCGAGCGTCGCGGCGTTGTGGCTACCTGTAATTACGAAGCACGGCGCTTTGGCGTGCGCTCTGCAATGTCGTCAGCCCAGGCTATGAGGCTGTGTCCTGAGTTGAAAATCATCCCGCCCCGGTTTTCTGTCTATCGTGAGGCCTCAGCCCGGGCGCACGACATATTCCGGCAATATACCGATCAGATTGAACCATTGTCTCTGGATGAGGCCTACCTGGACGTTACCGCAAGTCAGTGCTGTCGCGGTAGTGCCACGTTAATTGCCGAGGAAATTCGCCGGGAAGTTGCACAAAAGCTCAACGTCACAGTTTCCGCCGGGGTGGCACCGAATAAGTTTCTGGCCAAAATAGCCAGTGACTGGCGCAAGCCCGACGGTCTTTTTGTGATTATCCCCGTTCAAATCGAGGACTTTCTTTTTACTTTGCCGGTAACAAAGATTCACGGCGTTGGTCGGGTGACGGCCGGTAAGTTGCAGCAAAAAGGCATCAGAACCTGCGGTCAGCTGCGTCAGTACTCTATTTTGGAGTTAAGCCGCTGGTTTGGCAGTTTTGGCGAGCGACTGTGGGAGCTGTCCCGGGGGCAGGATGATCGCGAGGTGCAGACTGGGCGACGGAGAAAATCCCTCTCTGTCGAGCGTACCTACGATCATGACCTGGTGGGTCTGGAAGCGGCCATGGCCCAGCTGGAGCCGCTGTTGACGGAGCTGCAGGAGCGCTTCAGACCGATTGAAAAGGAGTACCAGGTATACAAACACTACGTCAAAGTGAAGTTTGCCGATTTTACCCAGACCACTTTGGAGGAGAGTCCGCCGGCAACCGGTGAGACGCTGGCCGAGCATTTTTCCAGACTACTGGCCGGTGCCTGGGGGCGTGGTGGCCCCGCCGTCCGGCTGCTGGGTGTAGGTTTACGGCTGGTGGATCTGCGCGAAGCCCGCGCGCTTGAACAACTAGAGCTGTTTGAGCGCAAGATCAACGGGATGCTTTAGGGTCAGTGGAGCAAAGCACAACAATCTGTTGCCCTCGCGAAGAAGGGTGTCGCAAAAGGCCCTGAAAAGAAGGGAACCACGAAGAGCACGAAGAGCACTAAGAAGGGCTTTTCTTTTCCTGTGTGTCCTTCGTGTTCTTCGTGGTTCAAGGCTTTTCTGTTTTTTGCGACGACCTCAAAGGCGGGAATCCACCAAGACTACCAACTCCACGGAATCAACGACAATACTCTCTCAATCGCTGCTGCCATCAGACCGGTGCAAAGTGCTCAACCATCAGCTGCAGGTTCTGCTGGCCACGATACTCATTGATGTCGAGCTTATAAACAGCCTGAATCCGACGAATATTGGGATTGGGCCAGGTCTGGTTATCAATATTGAAGGCGATGGCATCGAGCCACAGTTCGCTGCCTGGTATTTTCAGAACCATTTTCAAGTGTTTGTCGCCCAC
>JAQFVO010000588.1 GCA_027942505.1 Endozoicomonas sp.
GGTCACTGGCCAGACTGGTGAGTGAGGGTGTTGAGATGACTGCCACGCTGGAGCGAGTGGTCAAGAAAACGTTATCAGCCGCAAACCTCCACCAGGCTGACTTTCAGCCTGAGCAGATCGTTCGGGTCATCTGGGCCGTGACATTGCTCCTGGGGTACAGGTTTCCACTAACGCCAATGGTGAAAAAAGTCATGGCTGCACTGGTGCCGAGACTCGACGTTAAGCAGATTAACTGCTCAGCATGCAACGTTGCCAGTCTGTTATGGGCACTGGGATCAGTGGGTGAGCTGATTGAATGCCCGCCGGCTGTGCTCGATGATCTGGCCAGAGAACTGACCGTCCACCGCAAACTCAACAGAGGGGAGTTATATTCGGCGCTGTGGGGACTGCTGGTATGCGCCTCCCGGCGCGCTTCCAACTGCGAAGCGGTGCACGTGTCCGTCTATTCGTTATTCACTCGTGCTCAGGCAGAGCCGCTGGGGGATCATCATGAGTCAACCACACTGGCTATGGCCGCCTCCTGGCTGGGTCTGCAATCCCCGGCCGTCCCACTTTACCGGCCGGTAGTATCCCGGGAGCAGTCAGCGTTGTACGCCCAAATCAAGACGAAATTCCCAGAATTGAAGATCATGCAAAAAGTCAGCATCAACCAACTGCCACCGGTTGACTTTTATTTACCAGATCAGGGCACGATCATTGAGGTCCGCGCCAGTCACCACTTTGTCGGTCACGACTTCTCCACCCGAAACGGCTCCTGCCTGCTCAAAACACGGCTGTACCAGAAACTGGGTTACGAAGTTATTGGCATCCCGGCCAATAAGTTTGGTGACGGACAACAAGAATGGCTGGAGCACCTTTTGCCCGCACTGAACAACAAAATGTCCACGCGAGATACACTCTGAAGGTGGGACGCCTCCGGCGTGCTTTCGCGCAAGTGCTGACTCTTGCGGGTCTGCAACAGGCCCAACTTGTTACAGGCATCCATTGGGCTGAAAGCACCAGTGTTTCACCCGATCAAATCCATTTTTGCCTGCGCTGCCTGCTGATTGGGGGAACTATCGACGTTTCTACTCATTCTTTGTTTGTCAGGAGGCTCGTTAGAATGATAAGCACTGATCTCTCAAATAATTCTGGTTCGGTAGCCAATTGCACGACAGAGTCATCACAACAGACGATTACCTCGACGAGTGGACGTCACATAGTTTGCACAAATTGCAACCGCCCGTTTCCCAGCCTTGACCGGTTGCTTGAACATCGCTTCAGCTGCCCGATCAGGTTATCAGTAACCAGTAAGAAAGTAGCGAATGCAGCAGCAGGCAAAATTCCAACCCTTGCTCGACCGGCACCAAAAACCAACAATCCTGCCCCAAAAAAAGCCAGCGCAAGAAAGAGACTGAGGAGGTGCCCTTTTTGCAACAAA
>JAQFVO010000589.1 GCA_027942505.1 Endozoicomonas sp.
GCAGCTCAAGCTGTTCTGTTTTTCCTGCGGCGGCGCCTTCGAACGGTGGAACCAGCAGTGGCATAACTACAGTATGATAACTGCTTCAGCCTCTCAAGCGGGTAACCCCCTGACTTTGGCGTCCCTACAACGGCCCCACTCTCTGGCAAAGGCCATTTCGTCTTGCTTCTTTTGGAGGAACCAGACTCACACTGCAGAGCGCAAATTCCTTTTCAAATAGATTCAGCAGCCTCTTACAACACACATCTATCCTGCCACCTGTCCAGCATGCCCTGGGCCAAGATTATACCATCCACAACTGTGATACCACTCTATGACAGTCCGCCAACCAGACCTATTGGTCAACCTACCCTCCAAGCCAGTAAAGGTAAATTTACGAAGTCATTAAAACTGACCAACCAGCCTTATTCAGTTCAGAGGCAAGCAAAGCACTTGATGCGCCAACTCTACACGCGGACTTCACAAGGAAATGTTCCACAAGTAACCCTCCCCAGCCACTGCCGACTGAACCTGACAGCCATCAGGAATCAGCAGCTGGACCTCCTCCACCACCCCAGATACGTCCATGCGAGTCTGGCCTACACTAGGGGCTTGAACTCTGGAATTCATTTCCAAGAACTGGACCTCACTCTTTCAAGGTCTGGGCTTCCGCTTCCCACCAAACGGTGAAAAATACGGAGACCCTTCTCAGACCCTCAATAAAGCCATTCGATGTCGAAAGTACATCATCCTCACCTTGGAAGAAAACATTAACAAGCTGCATGGCAGGGATAGATGTCAAATAGGCAAAAAATGCCCTTGTCCTTAAGATCATCTCTGATGACCACAATGTTCGCTACAGATGGACTAGGCTACCATTTCGCATATCCTCTGCATCCAAATAATGGCAGCGCTAAATTCATATGGTGCCTCCTATGTTTCAGTATTTCCGAAGGCATCTTAATCCCTGGCTGCGGCGCCAATGACATCCAGTCGAGCACGACTGCAACCTTATCGCCGTGCTTGAGGTATTTGAACAACGTCACGTCAAGCTGAATGTCAACAAGAGGAAATTCCTTATTCACAAAGCCACCTTCATGAGCCATGTTGTCACTACGGATGGCCTCCAGCCCAACCCTGTCACAGTTAAAGCTATAATCGCCATGCCCACTCCAACCGAAAAGCAACAATGCACCGATTCCTAGGGGCTATTAATTATCTGGCAAAATTATGTTCCCAACTT
>JAQFVO010000636.1 GCA_027942505.1 Endozoicomonas sp.
ATCCAACGACAGAATTACCACCTTATCAGAGTAACTGATGGCCATGTGCTGTTCTGAAGAGGAAAAATGGACCGAGTAAGTAGAGGGATAAATCTCGACATCCTCTGCCATCGGCATGGATTTCCAATACCCGGCATCATCGAAACACATGATCCTCTCAACGCCGCAGTCCATGTTCTTAACGATCAGGTATTTCCCGGACGGACTAAGCTCAAACGATGATGCCGTCTCGACGTTCTCATCACTAAACAGCTTCCATCCGTCACCGTCACGCCGATAGATTTCAATCATCCCGCGAGAGGAAAAAGTGGACAAATAACGTGCATCATTACTGAAACTGGCACCATCGCACAGCCAGAGGCAGACATTTTCCCTACGAGTTATTACCTGTGCTGACCATGAACTTGACTGGTCGTACAGGCATATCTGGTCAGACCTATTGTCAATCAACAGATTGCTACTACCAGGGCTGAAATGGAATTTCGTACGATGGCTCTCATCACAGACTCTGTTAACAACGTTCACGGGGCGGTACTCGCAGGTAGCCATCATTTTGCCCAAAGTATGAAAACAGACGATGGCAGACTTTTGCTCTTCATCCAAGACATCGTTCTCTTTGCTGGGCAAAGTGGTGGCGAACGGGTGCAAGCCATTTTTCACCAGCTGTTTCAGCCATGGCAGGGAGTGTGGGAACTGATTCCTGAACCTCTGCGGTAACTGGCAGTAAAAAAAGATTTCCCTGTGACGTTCCTGCACCACCTCCCGGAATACTCGACAAGTGTCTTTAACTTGAGTAATGTCGTCAGGTCCAAGACAGTTGAAAATGAGGGATAGCACTTCCTTAGGCATATCAGTGATATGCCTGTGGAACCATGACGCTGATCGATCTGCCTGATTTGCTGATTCTCGTTCTGAAGGGGCTTCAGCACCCCGACCGATTAAGAAATCATTAACCTTTGGTATCTTTGTTGGCGGCATGCGCGCTGTTCCAAAAGATATTGTTAAAGATTTTTTGATCGAAAGTCCAAAGAACAGTCAATCCCTTGTAACCATTAGTTTTTGACCTCAAGTACTGCGTGTATTGCCACTATCAAACTGCCATCCCCCCATTGCCCAGACATGAGAACTCCCATGGCAAGTATTGCCCCACTCCTGAGAGGCCCTATACTTGGCGCCAGAACTGGAGGAGAAGCAGATTTCAGAAGGAAATGTTCTGCTGAGATATGCACTCTCCCGCAGTGACCTCAAACCGGCCTCTTTGCTTGATCCGCTGTTGAGCATTCAACTGCCAACAGCCGCTTTCACACTTGCCAGCTTGTTAAAAACATGTGACTGTCCATCGTCGGGTAATTGGATGATATGCTCCTAAGACCCTGATGCAACATCATCCGTCTGATGTAAAGACAGTCGTTCCCGGCGGGCTTGTGCACTGTGAGTGATTGAGACGGCAATGGTCTTTTGGCTGTTAGCACCATGGGATGTGTTCCAAAATATTTGTGGTACCTGTTACGATCAACGAATCATAAAATGGTTCCCCGCCCTGTCATCTTCCACAGGTCCCGTTCCTGCTCGTATTTCCCAGATCCGGATTGTGCTATAGCAGCATGGGTGTTGCTCCGTCCAATATTATGAAATCGTTGTGATACGTTATCTGATCAAATCAAAAAATGGCCCTCCCATCTGGCAACTAGCGCCCCCCCGGTCCTCTTTGTATTTCCCAGATTCGAAGGTAGGTAGAGTGCCAGAAAATGATCAGGTGTTCTGCACTCGGATGGAAATCTACATTATGGAAATCGTAAGTCTGAATGATCCCTTTGACAGACCATGATCCGCCGTCATCACGACCCCATATATGTATCGCCCCCTTGTAAACCGCCAGTGCGTGAACACCAGAGCGACTGAACCGGACGTATTTGACCACAGAATCAAAATGCTCGCTGCCCCGGGCCACCCAGTTCCCCTGCCCATCCTGCCCCCAGATTTTCACTGCGCCATCCCGGGTGCTGGTAAACAGATGGTTATCGCATGAACTGAACACAGCGATACTTAGCCTTAGCTCCGATTGCCCACGTCCCGGCCACGGCATTGCGCCCGGGGCGTTTAAATCGCCATACGAGACCCATTGGTCGGATTTGAGCAAAACCCATAACAGGTGTTGGTCCCGAATACGATTGCTTACTAACAGATAATTTCCGCCATGACTAAAGGTGAAATCAAAGTATTGGGGTACAGTTATCTGCTGGAATCGGCATTTTCCTGCGGGGTTGAATTTGATCATTTCAGCAACACTACTGCTCCCCCCATTCTCACGGTAGGCGATCAGTAGCCAACTCCCAGACGGGCAGAACTCGGCAAAATTAATGTCCCGGGCTGAAGGCGTTTCCCATAATAACTTCCAGCAACCCCGGCTATCCAACGATAAGACCACCACTTTGTTTTTATAACTGATGGCTATGAGCTGTTCTGAAGGGGAAAATC
>JAQFVO010000673.1 GCA_027942505.1 Endozoicomonas sp.
TCCAATCTTCAGGCATTTATTCAGCGGGCGAGAGAGCTTTCCGGTCAGCCCCTGGAAGACTACCCGGATCTTTACTACTGGAGCATTGAAGACCGCCCGGCCTTCTGGCAATTACTGGCACAGTTTTTTCAGGTCAACTTTCACAGCCCCCCCGCAACAACGCTGCGCCACGACCAAATGCCCGGCGCCCAGTGGTTTCCTGATGCCACGCTCAATTATGCGGGTCACCTGCTCAGACACCGCGAAGACAAAACCGCCCTGATTTTCCGGGGTGAAGACGGCCAGCGTCGTACTCTGAGTTATCAGGCACTCTATCGGTCAGTGGCCGCTGCCCAGCAGGGTTTGCTGCAGGCGGGCATCAAACAGGGTGACCGGGTTGTTGCCATGATGCCCAACTGCCCGGAAACAGTGATTATGATGCTGGCCACCACCGCACTGGGTGCCATCTGGTCATCCTGCTCACCAGACTTCGGTACTCAGGGCGTACTGGATCGCTTTGGCCAGATCGAACCACGCCTGCTACTGACCACCGACGGCTATTTTTACGGTGGCAAAACCTTCTGTTGCATGGAGAAAATCGCCAGCATACAGCAGCAGATACCATCGCTGACAAAGACGGTGGTCGTCCCTTTCGTCAACCCGCAACCGGCAATCGGGCCTGACACCGTCACCTGGGACGATTTCTGCCAGGGTAACGACGAGGTGCAGATTGTTCCGGTTCCGTTTGCCCATCCACTGTTTATCATGTACTCCTCCGGCACCACCGGTGCACCCAAGTGCATCATCCACGGTCACGGCGGCACCTTACTGCAACACCTGAAAGAGCTGGGTCTGCACACCGACCTCAAGGCTGATGATACGATCTTCTATTTCACCACCTGCGGCTGGATGATGTGGAACTGGCTGATCTCCTCCCTCGCTCTGGGTGCCACGGTGGTGCTGTTTGATGGCTCACCCTTTCACCCTGACCCGGCCGCACTGATGGATATGGCCGAAGCAGAAGCCATCACCATTTTCGGTACCAGCGCCAAATACCTTGCCGCGCTGG
>JAQFVO010000684.1 GCA_027942505.1 Endozoicomonas sp.
TCCGTTTCCTATCTTCTTGTGGCTCAACCTCGTGATTTTCTTGGTCAAAGCGTCGTTCCAAGGGAACCACACCCATACTCAATTTCGGTAGCCGGTGATATAGCGCGAAGTATTAACCGATGGTCTCTGAATGCCTTGAGTATATTCTCTTTAGAAAGATAGTTTGTTTCATGATGGGTAACGGAACTCCAGCTTGAACGCTCTATCTTGTCAGTGCCGCGTACCGTGGCACTACCGATGGTATGGCTTGATAATGATTCCATAAGAATTTGTTGTTTTATGAGTGATTGAAATAGTTCTGACAATCTACCTGCCTTGAAGCCGGACTTGCAAAGAATCTGTAAGCACTACAATCAAAAATCGTTTACTTAAAAAAGAGACCCTGAATTAACACGACATCAGGCACATGTACGCCACAAACACCACTCCACAAGGTTTGAATTTCGACATCTGAAACGGCATCGACCAGTGGCCATAGACTGCACAACTGTTTAGCGATCTTTAGACAGGTTTAATGATGAAAAGTTCATCTGAGAAAATAAGAATTAAAAATAAATTTCAATTAGTTATAGTTAAAAAAACAAAACCATTTAAAATGCAAAAAAATTCCAAAATATGCTTGATTAAAAAATCAATAAAAGTTAAATAATTTAAAAGCGCCATAGTAACTGTGGTAATTGTTATACGGCAATGGATGGCCATAACCTTGAGTCCAAAATATGGGTTGTCCGTCAGCTGAGGTCATTAAAAGTAAAAACTCACCGTATTGTCTGTTGGCTTGTCGCCACTCCATTTCGATCTTCATGGTCATGTTTCTCGGACTGATTACCTGTTGGTGCGGCAGTGCAGCCGCTGATCAGGCCCTGACTCCGGGAAAAAACAGTGCCGTTGACTTGCTGATAGAAAACAATCAGCCGGTTCATCTACAGATTGATACCTCGGCACTGGGAGAGTTAATACATGGTAAAATACCGATTACCTTTTACAGTGCAGATGATTCTGTGCAATTTTCTGCAAATGAACAATTGAGCCGGGATTTACACTGGCATAATAAGCCAGTTCCTGTCGCCACTGATACTGGTGTTGTTGAGGCAAACAGTGGCCGCTTCATAGATCTGCAGCTCAATATCACTGACGACATGGTGGGCAAGCGAATAAGAGTTCACCTGGAAAAGGAGGAAAATCTCTCCAAAGTTGCTGCTGTGGGTGCATTCGTGCCACAAATATTGCCCATCCTGGCTATGAATGACGTGACGTGGCAACCGAACAATTTCTGGCCAACACTACTGCGCTGGAATTACCTGTTGCTGGAGATTGACCTTCTTCAGGTTGTCGATAAATTTCTTCATAACCGGGTATTTGATCAGAGCCAGTCACTGTTTGCGCAGTGTTCCAGAGATTTTGTCGCAGGGTTTGCTACCTACGCCATGCTGGCCAATTACGGTGAAGAAATTGCCGGTGACCCTGGTCGCCCGTCTGCAGACGGGGCAAGCAGTGGTCTTGTTGCCAAAAATGAGGTCCTCCGGAGTAAGTCAGAGACGTTCAGACTCTTCCTCAGGGCAACGCCACCCAACGCCCTGCTCAACTGTCTCTCCAAGGTGGTGGGTGACTCTCTCAAAACGCTCCACAGCGAGGGACAGTTGCCAAAATTAGTTGGTCAATGGCCGCTGCTTGGCAGTTTGAACGATGAAACGCTCGAAGGCATTGCCATACTGATGGTGGGTTATGGTTTCAACCTGTTTGGTAATGTACCGGGCATGACTCTGGCGCAGCTCAGAGAATACGTAGGTCTGGAGGTGAATGACAACATTGCCGGCGATTTCAACGATGCTCTGAAAATCAGTATCCAGTACAGCCTCCATAAAGGCTATATGAAGTTCTTTACCGGCAGAGGCTGGGGAAGTAGCGCGGCTTACACCCTCTCGGCGGGTGCTGGTTTATTGGAAATCGGTTATCGATTTCACCAGGTGATCAACGCCATTCCGCCTGGTCAGGATGAACGGTTTGATTCATTAAACAAAGACCTGCAACACCATATTATTTCAATTGGTGAACGAGCTGAGGCCATCGTGTCATCGGGTTATCAATTAATTCCGGCCCCCAAAAAATTGCACGAGTATGCCCTGCCGATAGCAGTGACTACCGGACTGCCGTTGGTTACCTACTACGTTCTGGATGGAGTGATCAACTACTACACCACTGGAGGCAGGAACGTGGCCATGCAAAAAGCCCTGACCTCAGCCACTAACGGTCTGGTACTTGGTGCACTGTACTATATCATCTTGCCCAAGGCGCAGGCTTACAGTTCGTTGTTGACGCAGATGGCAGCCGATAAAGTCGTGTCATGGACCCAGGCACAAAATGACAGCTGGATCGGATACTTTGCTGCGCGCGATACGCAATACCAGATTCGGGTGAGTATCCTCGATTGAACCATCTCATGGCCGGTAGTTGAACTCTTCACCACCGGTCTACCCTTTTGATGACAAGGAAAAAAATTCAGATATGTTTTTAGAAGCTAAAAATATGATTGGATAATATTAACAAAATGAGTCCACCAGCTTCCTGGCGATGGCGAACGCCGGAGGCAAGTCCGGCAGATTATCGCGATGAAACCAACCGCCAAAACAGAGTTCATCCTCGTCAATAGACAGGTTGCCGCCACTGTATTCTGCGTGAAACCCCATCATCAGAGAATGAGGAAAGGGCCAGCTCTGACTGAAACAGTACCTGAGTTTGCCCAGGGTTAGCCCGGTCTCTTCAAGCACTTCTCGGTGTACTGCCTGTTCGGCGCTCTCGCCTGGTTCAATAAACCCGGCCACCAGCGTGTGCATGGTCGACTCCCTGCCGTGACGGTGATGGCGCACCAGCAGCAGTTCATCACCCCTGGTAACCACCACAATGATGCACGGAGAAATACGTGGATAGCAGAATTGACCACACTGGGTACAAACCATCGCCCACTCCCCTGCCCTTGGCTGCATCGAGTGCCCACAACAGCCACAAAAAGTATGTTCCCTGCGAGCTGATATAATCTGCAGACTATGACTTAAATGGGCGTATGCAGTCTCAGATACAGACAGCAAAGACCGTGCACTGTCACAAACCATACCAGCGTTGAGCGCAGTCAGTTCAACCACGCCAACTGGGACACCGTCAAGCAACCCGGTAACGATCGGCTGATGATCATAACAGCCGGCAAACTCATCAAGGCTGTGCCACAGGTAAGTACTGTTGACTTCGCTACCGACCACCACTTGTCCTTGATGGAGAACCAGCCAGCACTGCGCAGCCAGTGTCGGCTGGAATCCTGGCAATGGTTGATAACTGATTTCTGGGAGAGCCAAATAATCCAAGCAGGCACCTCTATCTGGAAAAGGCAGCCCAACATTTGAGACGCCCACGGTGGAAATTGAGCAGATCAGTTCAGCCAGAGGCAACTGCCAGACTTTTTCTGGATTTGCTCCAGTTTTCTTTGGTGATGTTCCAACTCTGCGTTACTGGCAGCTATGACCCGAAGCGCCGGTTTGTCAGTGCCAAGTCGCCGAATTGCACTGCCCGCCTCCTGTTCACCCGCAGCCTCTTCACCACTGCTCAGCGACAGTGCGGTCTGTCCGCCGGTCATGGCCAGGTAGACTTCGGCCAGAATCTCAGAGTCTAACAACGCGCCGTGCAGGGTGCGGGATGAGTTATCAATAAAATAGCGTTTACACAAAGCGTCCAGGTTATTTTTCTGGCCGGGATGTTTTTTCCGGGCGAGGACAAGCGTATCAATCACACCACAATACTTTTCGACCGAGGCTAAACCCCGGCGCAGCAGAGAGAATTCATGGTTGATAAAGCCAATATCGAACGGCGCGTTATGGATAATCAGCTCAGCATCACGAATAAAAGTCAGAAAGTCATCAGCGATTGTTTGAAATACCGGTTTGTCTGCGAGGAATTCGTTGGTGATGCCGTGCACATTGATCGCCTCCTGCTCAACCACCCGCTGCGGATTGATGTACACATGGTAATGGTTGCCGGTCAGTTTACGGTCAATCATTTCCACACAACCAATTTCAATAATTCGATGCCCCTGTTTGGGGTCAATGCCGGTGGTCTCTGTATCCAGAATGATCTGTCGCATGGATTGAAGTTCTCAAAAAATAACGATGGGTTAGCGTTGGTACGCTTTAGCACCACGACACGCCAGCTGGTCCGCGATCTCGTTTTCGCGATGACCTGCATGCCCCTTGATCCAGCGCCAGTCAACAGTATGGCGACTGCTTTGTTCGTCCAGTAACTGCCAGAGGTCCTGGTTTTTAACGGGCTGGCCCGAGGACGTTCGCCAGTTTTTACGCTTCCAGCCTGCCAGCCACTCGGTAATACCTTTACGTACGTATTGAGAGTCTGTGGTAAGAATGACAGAACAGGGCTTGGTCAGAGCCTTGAGCCCTTCAATGGCAGCCATCAGCTCCATACGGTTATTGGTGGTTTGACGCTCTCCACCGTATAACTCTTTCTCTGTTGAACCGTAACGGAGCAGAACGCCCCATCCCCCCGGCCCCGGATTACCTTTGCAGGCACCGTCGGTAAATATTTCCACTGCTGGCTTCAAGTGAACTCCTGTTATTGTCCGAATGGCTCTTTTCTGACTCTGTCGGCTGACCGGGCCCTACCCGTACCGGAAGGCGCCAGCGGCTGGCCAACAAAACGACTACGCACGTTTGACCATCTGCTTCTCAGCGGGATGATTCCCATAGTCTGTCGCGTTGCAATCATCAGATAGAAGCAACCAAGCGGCAATTGAGATTGCTCCAGGCGCTGCTCAACCAGATCACCGCGCAAGCCCGTAAGAAAGCGCTTCAGTGGGTGCACGTAGCCACCATAGACGATCTTCTCGACACAGAAGTTGAGCAGTGCCAGCCAATCTTTAAGGCGGGCGGGCGACAAAAAATGTAAATCACGCAACAAACGACGCTGGCCAGGTGCACAGTAGCGGGCCACATTAACCAGGCTGTAAGGATTAAATCCAATGATCGCCAGCTTGCCATCCGGAATGATGGTATTGGCCGCCTCACTGAGCAGGCGATGGGGACTGTCCACCACTTCCAGAGTGTGCTGCAACAGAACCAGGTCCAGACTACCGGGTGAAATGGGCCAGTAGTGGGGATCAGCCACTATCTGGGGCTGCACTGAGTCTTTCAGGTGGTCAGAACTCAGAATGAACTGCCTGCGAATTGGGCTGGCGCCCATCAGGTCTGCCTGCCAGGAAGCGCTGTACTGCCCGGCGTAAAAACCGAATATGGTGTCCAGCTCCTGCTCCAGGAGGCTTTTCTCACACCCCGCCAATATTCTTCCCGAATCAGTCTCCAGCCAACGGCGCAAATTGTCCATGCGCCCGGCAAGACTGGTTTTGCTCTTCTTGTGAAATGGTCGAATCATGCAAACGCTAGAACCACTAAATTGTGTCGGTAACTCTTACCAACACCCCAACGATGGTCACTTTAGTACTACTCTACAGACCACCAATTCGCCCGGATAACTCACCGGTGTTTTTTTCCCGGAGGATCATGTTACCCTCCCCGTCGCCGAGTATACACAGAAATAATTATTCGATGAGGATATTCAGATCGATGTTGATGATATCGCCAATACCTGCATTTAAGGACAACTACATCTGGATGCTGCACATACCATCGAGCAAGGATGTTTTTGTCGTTGACCCGGGCGATGCTACCGTGGTTGAAGCCAGGCTTACCAGGGACGGTCTGAACCTGGCCGGCATCCTCATTACTCATCATCACCATGATCATACCGGGGGTGTTGGTGAGCTGACTCGCCATCGGTCAATTCCTGTCTATGGTCCAGACAACCCGGCCATAACCGGCATCACGCACCGGCTCAAGGACGGCGATGCCATCCATTTAAACACTGTTCGGTTTACCATTATTGCCACGCCCGGCCATACCTTGGACCATATTGCTTACTTTACTGAGTTCGGTGATAATCCAGCTCTTTTTTGCGGCGACACATTGTTTGTTGGTGGTTGCGGTCGCCTGTTTGAAGGTACTGCGCAACAGATGTACGCCAGTCTAATGCGTCTGGCTGCCCTGCCCGGCAATACTCACATATATTGTGCTCATGAGTACACTCAGGCTAACTTGCGGTTCGCCCTGGCGGTGGAACCTGACAACCCGGTATTGCAACAACGGGCGCAGCAGGTCGCCAGGGCGCGAAGTGATAATCAACCCACTGTGCCATCAACCTTGAGTCAGGAGCTGGCCACCAACCCTTTTTTGCGCTCTGACCAGCCCGGGGTTATCCAGGCTGCCTGTGGCCAGGGGGGGGACGCCGACAGCAGTCCTGCCGAAGTGCTGGGAATAATCCGTGCATGGAAAGATAATTTTTGATGATGACAAAATTACCGGCTTATAACACTCAGAATTAACATATGACCAAAGCCCACCATTCACGAGACAGGACAGACAGCCCAGTTGGTTCTGTAACAAGTAAACACGCACTGGCTACTGTGGTTCTTTCACTGTTGTTCACGGGGTGCCAATGGGTAGACTCCGCAGATATGAAAGAGGCCGCCGGTGAAACTACCGGGGGTATCGCGGTTGTCGCAGCAGCAGAGGCACAATCCCAACCTGATGCCGAAGTGCCAGTGGTTATGGACGATCTGTGGGTGCGCATTCAGTCAGGCCTGGGTATGGACCTGGATCAGAACAACAGCCGTATCCAGGCGGAGTTGGACTGGTATACCAGCCATCAATACTACTTCAGCCAAATATCCAAACGCTCGGCGCCTTACCTTTACTTTATTGTTAAAGAAGCTGAGGCTCGTCAGGTTCCCCTGGAACTGGCGCTGATGCCCATTGTGGAGAGCAGTTTCGACCCGTTTGCCTACTCCCACGCTGGCGCTTCCGGTCTCTGGCAGTTCATGCCGGAAACCGGCGAGCATTACGGCCTGGAACAAAACTGGTGGTACGACGGCCGTCGTGATGTTGTGCACTCGACACGCGCCGCCCTGGACTACCTGAAAAGCCTGCATAAACGTTTTGGTGACTGGGAGCTGGCCCTGGCCGCATTCAACTCCGGCCCCGGTCGGGTGAGCCGCGCAGTTCGCCAGAACCGTGAGCTGGGTAAATCAACCCGCTTCTGGGCCCTGGATCTGCCCAGTGAAACCACCGCCTATGTGCCAAAACTGATTGCGATCAGCAAAGTGATCAGAAATCCAGCCAAGTACGGTATCAAGCTGCCCGTCATTCCCAATAAGCCCTATTTCGCCAAGGTACAGACTGGTGGTCAGCTGGATATGGCCAAGGCAGCGCAACTGTCCGGGGTCGATATTGACGAGCTTTATCGTCTCAATCCCGGCCTGAATCGCTGGTCCACCCCACCGGATGGTCCCCATCACCTGATCGTGCCGGTGACTCAGGCCGAGCACTTTCGCACCGAACTGGCCACACTGCCCCCTGAGGATCGTCTGACCTGGCATCGCTACACCGTCAAGGTAGGTGACAGCCTCAGTATTATTGCTCAAAAGTTCCAAACCAGTGTTGAGGTGCTGCAGGATATCAATAAACTGAAAAGCTCTATCATCAAGGTGGGTCAGGGCCTGCTTATCCCCGTGGCCGCCAGGACACAGGAAGCGTACGCCCTCAGCGCCGACCAGCGTCTGGCATCGAAACAGAACCGGCCGGTTGAAGGTCGTTACAAAGTGGAGTACCGGGTTAAAGCGGGTGACAGCTTCTCAACCATTGCCACGAAATACGGGGTCGAGATCGATGAAATAGCGCACTGGAACGAGCTCTCCCCGAGGGAAATGCTGCGCGTCAATCAGAAGCTGGCCATCTGGAAGAAAAAAAGTGCGCACCACGCCATCATGAGAAAAGTGAACTACAAAGTGCGCAGCGGCGACTCTCTGGCAAAAATTGCTTCAAAATTTAACGTCAATGTCGATCAAATTCGAGACTGGAATACGGATCTGAACGAGAAATACATTCATCCCGGGCAGTTGGTTACGTTGTTCGTCAATGTGACCCGCATAAACTACTGACAAAGCCCCAACAATAATAACTGGGGAGGAGTATGCACTTGACACGGTTGACTCCCCCGCTGGTTTTCGCCCTGCTGCTCATTCAACCTCTGCCGGCTGTCGGGCAGGAGCTGAGACATGCCATCAGTCTGTATGGTGCTCCTAAATACCCGCAAAATTTCCAGCATTTTGACTACGTGAATCCGCAAGCGCCCAAGGGAGGCCATCTGCGCCAGGGCATTCTTGGTCACTTCGACAGCCTGGTGCCTTACATCGATCGGGGTACTGCTGCCACTGGCAGCTACCTGATGTACGACACCTTGCTGGCCAGATCGCGGGACGAACCATTAAGCAAGTACGGTCTTATTGCCCAACGCATGGAACTGGCACCGGACAATACATGGGTCGCCTTTTACATCAACCCACAGGCCCGATTTCACGACGACACCCCGATAACGGCACATGACGTGAAGTACAGTTTTGATCTGTTACGGGCCAAGGGTTCAACCTTTTATCAACAGTTTTACCAAGACGTTGACCGCGTCGAAGTCACCAGTGACGACAGGGCGCTGTTCCTGTTCAAGCACGGCAACAACCATGAGCTGCCGCTGATTCTCGGGCAGATGCCCATTCTGGCGCGGCATTACTGGCAAACCCGTGACTTTGCCGCCCCCGGAACAAGTATTCCAATCACCAGCGGGCCGTACCGGCCCGAGCGTATTGAACCGGGTCGTTCAATCACCTTTGCCCGAGTGGAAAAATACTGGGCCCGCGACCTGCCGGTCAACCGTGGCAGACACAACTTTGACCGCATCCAGTTCGAGTATTACCGCAACAACAGCGTCCTGTTCGAAGCGCTGCAAAAAGGCGAGTACGATTTCAAAGTGGTCACTGACCCCAGAGTCTGGCACAGCCTGTTGCAGGATGAGTCGCTGACAAGGCATCAACTGCTGCGCTCCTCATGGCAAAACCGCAACCCCCAGACGCTGGCCATGACCTACAACGCCCGCAAACCCATACTGGCCGATGCCAGGGTGCGTCAGGCGCTGGGCTACGCTTTTGATTTTCACTGGCTCAACCAGAATCTGTTTCACGGCATGTACCTCAGGGCTAACAGCGTTTTTGCCGGCACCGACATGGGCGCTTCAGGGCGACCTTCCGAGAGTGAGCTGGCACAGTTGGCAGGCTTTGGGAAGGAACTGCCCCGGGAGGCCCTGACGCAACCCTGGGTGCCACCTGGCGAGGGGATAAGCCAGAGGGAGCGCAAGCGCAATGCGCTGCACCTGTTGCAGCAAAGTGGCTGGTTAATCCGGCAAAACCAGCTGGTTGACCCTCAGGGCAAACCACTTGAACTGGAAGTACTGCTGTCTTCTGTTGACCATGAACGTATATTTATTCCCATGCAGAAGACCCTGCAAAGCATGGGCATCAAGCTGAAGATTCGCACCGTGGATACTGCTCAGTACGTCGAGCGCCTGCGTAGCCACGATTTCGATATCGTCCTTCATACCTTCACGCACACGCCATCACCCGGCACTGAGCAGGCCAGCCTGTGGGGCTCCGACACTGCTGATCTGCACGGCTCAAAAAACCTGGCCGGGGTAAAGCTGCGATCAGTAGACACACTGACGCAAAAAATTCCTCGCGCCAACTCCCGTGAGGAGCTGTTAACCTTGACCAGGGCAATGGATCGGGTACTACTGTGGAATCACTACGTACTGCCACTGTGGTACCGGCCTGAATGGCTGATTATCCATAAACAACAGCTGCACCACCCGGTGAACCCGGCGCCCTACTTTTTGGATTTAAGCACCTGGTGGTACCAGCAGGATTAAAAAGAAAGGTACATCATGGAGTTAATAAAAGGATTTCTCGCCTTGTCGCTACTGTTGTGGCTGACTGGCACCGTGGCCGGTCCGGTAGAGCAAAAATCAACCATTGCCCACGGCCTGAGCTTTCACAACACCCTCAAATATCCACAATCATTCCGCCATTTTGACTATGCCAACCCCGATGCACCCAAAGGTGGCACACTGCGCAAGGGAGCAACAGGCACCTTTACCACCCTCAACACCTTTGCCACCAAAGGCAGCTGGGCCGATGGCAGCTACTTTCTCTACGATCCACTGATGTTCCGGGCCGGTGATGAACCGTATTCGGTTTATGCCCTGGTGGCCGAGGCCATTGAGTACCCCGATGATTATCAATGGATCATCTACCACCTGAACCCCAAAGCCCGTTTTCACGATGGTCAGCCAATCACCGCTGAGGATGTGCTGTTTACCTTTGAATCACTGCAAAAGCGTGGCCCGCCACACTACCAGCACCTGTATAACCGGGTGGAAAAAGTAGAGGCTCTTTCCGAGCGCGCTGTTCGCTTTCGCTTTACCGAGCCGCCAGCAAAAAGTCTGGTGCTCCGCCTCTCACAGCTGCGGATAGTGCCAGCTCACTACTGGCAACAACCTGATAATGACCTCTTTCGGGCCACGCTCAAGCCGCCACTGGCCAGTGGCCCGTATCGCGTCAAAACCGTTAATCCGGGTCACTTTGTCAGTTACGAGCGAGTGGCAGATTACTGGGCTGCTGATCTCCCGGTGAACCGGGGCCGGCACAATTTCGACCTGATCAGGACCGATTATTATATCGACGATGCCGTGGCCCTGGAGGCGTTTAAACGCGGTGAGTATGACCTGCGTATCGATGCCAACCCGAGAAACTGGGCCACTGCCTATCAGCAAAAAAACGGACAATCGCCGTTTATTCAGGAAAAGATCAGCAACCAGAGCATAGGCATGAGGGCTTTTGTCTTGAACCTGCGCAAGCCGATATTTGCCCGGCGGGAAGTGCGTCAGGCAATAGCCCTGGCACTGGATTTCAACTGGATGAATGAACATCTCTTTTTCGGGATGTACCATCAGGCAGAGAGCCTGTTTGCCAGCTCTGACCTGGCCGCCACCGGACTCCCTGATGCCACAGAGCGCGCCTTGCTGACACCGTGGCAGGCACAGTTACCACCCGAGCTATTTACCCACCCCTGGCAGCCAACTGACAGTGATGGCAGTGGCAACTGGCGACAGAACAAGGTTCGCGCTTTCAAATTACTCAAGAAAGCGGGCTTTTACTATGAACAAAAAACACTGAAGGACCCCAACGGCAAGCCACTGCGCTTTGAAATTCTCCTCGGTCACCCCGAACACGAACGCTTTACGCTGCCGTTTGTGCGCAATCTGCGCGAGTTGGGTATCGAGGCCAGAATCAACACCGTGGATACGTCCCAGTACATCAACCGCCTGCAACAGTTTGACTTCGATATGATCAGCCATGGCTTCTATCCGAGCATTACGCCCGGTGCCGAGTTGAAGAACTTCTGGGGTAGTGTCAGCGCCGACCGCGAGGCCGGCCAGAACCTGTCGGGCATCAAACTCCCGGTACTGGATCATCTGATTGACCTGGCCATTGGCGCCAAAAGTCGTAACGAACTGATCAACTATACCCGGGCCATCGACCGCATCGTGCTCTGGCACTACGCGGTTTTACCACTGTGGTACCTGCCTTATTGGCCCATGGTCTACCGACCGGGACTGGAGCGTCCTGCCATAGCACCACCGCATGCCAACGGACTCAGCACCTGGTGGCGCACACGATAATGGCTTACAGGGGTAGCGCTGAACGGCAATACATGGTTAACCTATAACCACTGCCAGTGAACACAACTGTTTGAAAAGGTACTTATGACCGTAACGAATCCCGGCAATGGCAAACTATTTGTTCTCCTGTCTTTGACAGTGGCCCTGTGCGGCGGCGCTTTCGCTGACACTGCATCAACCAGAGAAGAGACAGCGCTGGCCATTCACGGTAATAATCGCTACGGTCAACCTGATACTGAGTTCACACACTTTGACTACGTCAATCCCGAAGCCCCCAAAGGCGGTAAGCTGCGCATGGCGGCCAGCGGGACGTTCGACAGCCTGAACCCATACACTAATAAGGGCACACCGGTGGCCGGTATCAGCCTGATCTACGACACGCTGATGACCAAGAGCCATGATGAGCCTTTTTCCCTGTACCCGCTGATTGCCGTGTCGGCAGAGCGCGCTGCTGACAACACCAGCATCACCTTCAACCTCAATCCCATGGCCCGTTTCCATGATGGCCAACCAGTCACCGCCGAGGATGTCCGCTACACCTTTGATCTGCTGACCAGGCAAGGGCACCCGTTTTACCGTAGTTATTACGCCGATGTGGCCAACGTTGTCGTCCTGAACAAACAAGTCGTACGTTTTGACTTCAAACACGGCAATAACCTTGAACTGCCTTATATTCTGGCTGAGCTACCAGTGCTGCCCAAACACCACTGGGAGCGCCAGGAACACGATTTCGCTGCCGCTTCTCAGAAAATTCCTCTGGGCAGCGGGCCGTACAAGGTCAAAGCGGTTGATGGGGGTCGCAGTATTACCTTTGAGCGTGTGCCAGATTACTGGGGCAGGGATTTACCCGTCAATGTCGGTCGCTACAACTTTGACGAGGTCAGTTATGATTACTACCGCGATGAACATGTCGCCCTGCAGGCACTGAAAGCCGGCGAGTACGATCTGCGTTTTGAGAATGTGGCGAAAAACTGGGCCACCGCCTACGACGTGCCGGCAGTCCACAACGGCGAGCTGATTCTCGACACCGTCCTGACCCGCAACCCGGCCCCTATTCAGGGTTTTGGTTTCAACCTGCGCCGGACCATCTTTCAAAGCCCCAAGGTACGTGAAGCCCTCGGTTATGCCATGGACTTTCAATGGTTGAACCGCAACCTGTTCCACGACAGCTATATGCGCAGCGAAAGCTATTTCAACAACTCCGGCATGGAAGCGACCGGCATTCCTGAAGGCGAGGAGCTGGCACTGCTTGAGCCATGGCGCGATCAGTTACCTGCCAAATTGTTTACCACGCCTTTCGCCCTGCCTGAAACCGATGGCTCTGGCAATATACGTCCACAGTTGCACAAAGCACTGAGACTACTACAAGACGCTGGCTGGACACTGCAGGACAACCAACTGGTCAACTCTAAGGGTGAGCCGTTCAGTATAGAGTTACTGCTCAGTCAATCATCCATGGAACGGGTTGCCCTGCCGTTTAAGAAAAACCTTGAGCAGATGGGTATTGAACTCAATATTCGCACCGTGGATATCTCCCAATACATCCAGCGCATTCGCGCTTTCGACTATGACATGATCGTCGTGGGTTATGGCCAATCGGCCTCACCAGGCAATGAGCAGGCTGGTTTCTGGGGGAGTGAGGCGGCCGACACCAAAGGCAGCCGCAACTATATGGGAATTAAAAACCCGGTAGTGGATGCCATGATTGGTCATGTGCTCAAGGCCAAAAGCCGGGAAGATCTGACCACCGCTATCAAGGCGCTGGATCGGGTGCTGCTCTGGGGTAACTATTTAATCCCCCAGTGGTATTACCCCTACGATCGCATCGCCCATGCCAGCAAGCTGGTACGCCCCGAGCCGGAGCCTCTATACAACACCGATATTTTCACCTGGTGGGCCGTGGAAAGACCAGCAAACCAGTTCGCTATGGTGTCTGGCAAACCGGCTGAAAAAGACGACAATCTTTTACTGTATGCCGCCTTTGCGCTGCTCGCCCTTGCCGGCTTATGGCACTGGAGGCGCAAAAACACCGGTAACGGTGACTGTCCCCAACCCGGAGAGTGATCAATGCCCGGAACCAATAAGATATCGCAACCAACAGCCGGGGGCCGCCCATGAGCAGCTACATATTACGTCGCCTTCTGCTGATGATCCCTACGCTGTTCGGGATCATGCTGGTCAATTTTGCCATTATCCAGGTGGCCCCGGGCGGCCCGGTGGAGCAGATGATTGCCCGGCTCGAAGGCTTTGACGTCAACGCCACCAGCCGGATCAGTGGCTCCAGCGCCGGTGACATGCAGCAAAGCAATCTCGATGAAAGCGGCGAGTACCGGGGTCGGCGCGGCCTTGACCCGGAACTGATCAAGGACATCGAGAAACTGTATGGCTTTGACAAACCGGCCCACGAACGATTCGTGCAGATGATCCAGAACTACCTCACCCTGGATTTTGGCGACTCCTTTTTCCGCGATGCCAAAGTCATTGACCTGATCAGGGAAAAACTGCCCGTCTCCATCTCGCTGGGGCTGTGGAGCACACTGATCATATACCTGATCTCCATCCCGCTGGGCATACGCAAGGCCCTGAAACACGGCAGCCGGTTCGATATCTGGTCCAGCGCCCTGATCACCACAGGCTATGCCATCCCGAGCTTTTTGCTGGCCATCCTGTTGATTGTGCTATTTGCCGGCGGCAGCTACTGGAATATCTTCCCCTTGCGCGGACTGGTGTCAGACAACTTTGACCAACTGAGCCTTCTGGGCAAAATCAAAGACTACGCATGGCATATGATTCTACCGGTCACCTGTATGGTGATCAGCGGCTTTGCCACACTGACCATGCTGACCAAGAACTCATTTCTCGATGAGATCCACAAGCAGTACGTACAAACAGCCCGCGCCAAGGGGCTGGATGAACATCGGGTGCTGTATGGCCATATCTTTCGCAATGCCATGTTACTGGTGATCTCCGGCTTCCCGGCGGCACTCATCGGTATTTTGTTTACCAGCTCCCTGCTGATCGAGATCATTTTTTCTCTTGATGGACTCGGCCTGCTCGGTTACGAGGCGGCCATCAATCGGGATTACCCGGTGGTCTTCGGCTCGCTCTATATCTTCACCTTGCTGGGTATGGTGATCAAACTCCTCGGCGACCTGACGTATATGGCCGTTGACCCGCGTATTGATTTTGAAGCCAGAGACTGAAATGACCCGATTCAGACTAAATCCGCTCAACCAGCGTCGCTGGCAGAACTTCAAGCGCAACCGCCGGGGCTATGTGTCGCTGTGGTTATTTTCCATACTGTTTGTCATCACGCTGCTGGCCGAAGTGGTTGCCAATGACAAGCCACTGCTGCTGTGGTACGACGGGGCACCCTACTTCCCTACTCTGGTGACCTACCCGGAGACTACTTTTGGCGGTGAGTTTGAACTGGAGATCGATTATCGTCAGGACTATGCCCAGGAGTTAATCGAACCCAAAGGCTGGATGCTCTGGCCACCTATCCGCTACAGCTATGACACCATCAACTACGCGCGCATGGCACCGGCCGAACCCTCACTGGACAACTGGCTGGGCACCGACGACCAGGGGCGCGACGTGCTGGCCCGGGTCATTTACGGCTTCCGTATTTCGGTGCTGTTTGGCCTGGCTCTGACGCTGTTCAGCACCATCATCGGCGTCATCGTTGGGGCGGTGCAGGGCTTTTATGGGGGCAAGATTGACCTGTTCGGACAGCGTTTTATTGAGATCTGGTCCGGTATGCCCAACCTCTACCTGCTGATTATTCTCTCCAGCTTTGTTGAGCCGGGGTTCTGGTGGCTGCTGGGCATTATGCTGTTGTTTCAGTGGATGACGCTGGTGGATGTGGTGCGCGCCGAATTCCTCCGCGGGCGCAACCTGGAGTACGTGCGCGCCGCTAAAGCGCTGGGCATGGGTAATGTGCGCCTGATGTTTCACCACATTCTGCCCAACGCCATGATCGCCACAGTGACATTTATGCCCTTTATCCTGACCGGCGCCATCACCACACTGACCTCACTGGACTTTCTCGGTTTTGGTCTGCCAGCCGGTTCACCGTCACTGGGTGAGCTGATTGCCCAGGGGAAAAATAACCTGCAGGCACCGTGGCTGGGCATTACCGCCTTCCTGGTCATGTCAACCATGCTGACGCTGCTGGTATTTATCGGCGAAGCCTGTCGCGATGCCCTGGACCCCAGGAAATACTACTCCAACTAGGCACCATTATATGGATAAACCATTACTGGCAGTTAACGATCTCAAAATCAGCTTTGCGCAGGGTGAGGGTCGCGTTGAGGCGGTTAAAGGAGTCTCTTTTACCGTCAACGCCGGAGAGACCGTTGGCCTGGTGGGTGAGTCCGGCTCTGGCAAATCCATTACTGCCCTGAGTATTTTGCAGCTGTTGCCGGAAAATGCGCAGCTCAGAGGCGCCGTACAATTCAACGGCGAGTCGCTACTGGATTTCAGCCGGGCACAAATGCGCCAGATTCGCGGTCACAAGATCAGCATGATCTTTCAGGAGCCCATGACCGCCCTGAACCCGTTGCATACGGTGGAAAAGCAGATTGGCGAAGTGCTGGCCATTCACCTTGGTCTGGACCGCAGCGCGGCTACGGCAAAAACCCTTGAGCTGCTGGAGCTGGTCGGCATTCATAACGCTCACACTCGTCTGAAAGCCTACCCCCATGAGCTGTCCGGCGGCCAGCGCCAGCGGGTGATGATTGCCATGGCCCTGGCCTGCGAACCCACGTTACTGATTGCCGATGAGCCGACGACGGCGCTGGACGTGACGGTACAACGACAAATTCTCAATCTGCTGAGCCAACTGCAGGACAAGCTGGGTATGGCCATTTTGTTTATCAGCCATGACCTGAACCTGATTCGCCATGTTACCGACCGCATCTGCGTCATGAAAGATGGTGAAGTGGTTGAGCATGGAACTACCGACGAGGTATTTGCCTCCCCTCAGCACCCCTACACCATCGATCTGCTTAATGCTGAGCCAGCCGGCAAGCCGGAACCATTGTCCAATAACTCGCCAGCCGTGATGAATGCTGAAAACATCAAAGTCTGGTTCCCGATCAAGAAAGGGTTTTTCCGCCGCACCGTCGGCCACGTCAAGGCAGTGACCGACTTGTCACTGGCCATCCATCAGGGCGAGACGCTGGGGATTGTCGGGGAGTCAGGCTCGGGCAAGACCACGTTGGGGCTGGCGTTGTTGAAACTGCAAAGTTCCGAGGGTCAGGTTCAGTTTCTCAATCAGCGCATTGACACCCTGGACCAGAAGCAGTTTCGCCCGCTGCGCCGGGAGATGCAGATTGTCTTTCAAGACCCGTTTGGCAGCCTCAGTCCCCGAATGACCGTTGCGGATATTGTCGGTGAGGGTCTGGACATCCACCAACTGGCCAGCAGTCACTCCAGAGAGCAGCAGATTATCTCGGCACTGGCTGACGTCGGTCTGGATCCGGAGTGTCGTAACCGCTACCCGCATGAGTTTTCCGGTGGTCAGCGCCAGCGCATCGCAATTGCCAGGGCGCTGGTGTTAAGGCCGCGGCTGATTGTCCTTGATGAACCGACCTCCGCGCTGGACAGGACCGTGCAGTCGCAGATTATTGACCTGCTGCGCAGCCTGCAGAAAAAGTACAACCTGAGCTACATTTTCATCAGTCACGATCTGGCTGTAGTCAAGGCCATGAGTCATCGCATCGTTGTTATGCAAGGCGGGCAGATCGTCGAGCAAGGCGCTACCAGAGAGGTGTTTGCCCAGCCGCGGCAGGAGTATACCCGTGAGCTGATCAATGCCGCTTTTGAAACGGATCAAAGCGTTTAAACGACTCTGGATCGCGATGCACGCTGTTGCCATTTTGCCTGTTGTACTTCTGTTTACTGTTAGGCTGCGGCTGTTTGCGATCTCTCTTGCGGGCCTCATTGACCTTTAGCGTGCGGCCGGCAAGTTTGCGGCCATCCATGACCCGCGCGGCCATGGCCTCGTCTTCGGATCCAAAGGTGATAAATGCAAAGCCCCGGGAACGACCGGTTTCGTGGTCTCTCATTAGCTTGATGTCTTCAATAACACCGAATTGCTCAAAAGCCTGTTCCAAGTCTTCTTCTACGGCGGTGTAGGCGAGGTTACCGATGTATAAAGTCCTTTTTTGCATGGAATAACTCTGGTTTTCTTCTGATTCTCATGGCGAGT